>CAZQLG010000037.1:0-14444 GCA_964594105.1 uncultured Desulfococcus sp.
GGTGTAGATGGGTATTTTTATCTCCGGCAAACACCCGCTCAAAGCGATCCGCCGGTTCGGACAGTGGCTCAAAGGAATCAATCCGAGCATCTGGAAAACACTTACGCGAAATAAGGGCAAATTGCCCACAATTGGCACCAATATCAACTACCGTAAGACACCCAAGCCCCGACAACACGTTTGCATGCTCCACCGAGGCCGCGACACCGTGTCGAAGCATCGCTAACACCCCAGAACCTAATGACAACACTTTTAAAGCTTTTAATACTTTACGAATTATCATATATTTTTTTGTTTCCGTGGATTTCGGGCAATAATTTTCTCATATTCCTGCGTCAGCGCACTTACAATCGCAGGCCAGGTATAATGTGCTTTTACCGCTGCTCGTCCTCGTTGGCCCATAGTTCTGCGCCGATCTATATCGCCCAGTAGTTCCAAAACTGCATTGGCCACTTCTTGGGCATCGCAATGCGTGACCAGCCCGCCTCCAGATCCCGCTACTTCGTTATGAATATTGACCTGATCAGAAATCACCACGGGCAGTTTACAGGCCATGGCCTCGACCACGGTCATGCCGAAGTTCTCAGTATAGGAAGGCAACACAAACACGTCCGCATCTACATAAGCCTGAGTTACATCGGTTTTATCCAAATGCCCCACAAATTGCACACTGTTGTCTAACCTGCGTTCGTGAACCCATGACCTTACTTGCACCCCATAGTTGTCATTATCCGGTCCCACAATCACAAGCTTGGCTTCAGGATACTGATTGTGCACTATATCGAAAGACTGAACAAGTAGATCAAGCCCTTTTTTAAAGTGTAAACGCCCTAGGAACAGCACAACGGGCTCGCTATTAATTCCTAATTTAACGCGAAACCCACCACGCTCCGGCAATTTTTCATAATGTTTCCAATCAAGACCATTAGGTATCACAAACGACGGTGATCTCAGGCCAAGAAAAGAGACCCTCTTACGTTCCTCTTCGGCAGTAAAATGAAGAGCGCTAGCGTGGTTAAGATTGGGAAGATCAAACATTCGTTCATAAACACGCTTAAGAAGCACACTGCCACGTGTGCTTCTCTTGTATAGATAAGGATCAAGGCTACCATGCGGCCTGATGATATATGGAACACCGTGTTTTCGAGCTGCATAGGCCGCATAAGTGGTAGGGAAACGGTACAGGCCATGGATATGAATGATGTCGAATTTGATACAATTATTTTTCAGATAACTTCTCAACTGAACCGAAAACAGTAATGAGGAGGATTGTACCGGGAAATAATGTATTTTTATCCCACACCATTCCACGGACCGGCCTGTAGGAACATCAAGGACACCACCCCTTGGGGTGGCAATATTGGTAGTAGCAACTTCTATATCCAAACCATTTTCATTTTGAGCCTTTACCAAATCATACAGAACAGTTGGAGGACCACCAAACTTTCTTGACATGGCCTGAATAACATGCAACACCCGCATTCGCCCCATCATTTTGTCTCACTATTATTTTTTTTTTGTAGACCGCAAAGATTTTCCCGTTCAATCATATGGACACCTGCTCATATATTTTCACACTAAATTGTTGTCCAATAAAACTACATACCAACGGAGTTATGGTTAGAGGGGATTAATTGTTCTTTTAGAACAGGTTGGGCGGCTAGCACACATAATATTATATACATCCCATAAAAATAACGAATACTGTAGATAGGAGTTAAAATAAAAATAGTACTAAAAATGATAGCAATATAAAACAATATGTATTGCATATTTATTTTCTTTTTATATATTAAGTATAATGACAATATTAAAAATGATACTGAATTGAAAAATTGTACTACATTATTCCAAAAAGCCGATAAATCGGTTACTAAGCTTGCCCTAGAAAGTAATCCAAATAGTAATTGCAGCAGTTTTGGTATAAAAACTATCAGATATCCCCCATAATAATTATGTTGTATTTGGGTCATATTTTGAAAAATACCCGAACCAACAACTTCCCCTTTTGCGGCATAGGCAAATACTTTGTTAAAAAAGAATGCTGAAGCAGGGAATGCAAGAGATATAGAACTAATTAACAAAATAAAAACTAATAATCTCTTTTTATAAAACTTATCAATAGTTAAACAAATAAAAGTTATTATTATAAATAATGATAATTGCCATCTGGAAAAATAAGCTACTAAAACAGTTAGTATGAAAAGTAAAAAATTTCTATTTTTCACATATATTATAAGTAAAAGTATTGTAAATAAAGTTAGCAGCTCCTTGTTGGCGTAACAAAGAGAGAACATAGTAGATGGATTTAGAAATAAAAAAGTGAGGAATATCTTTTTATTTATTTGATAGTAACTAAACAACAATTTTATTGAGAATATTAATATTGATAAGTTAAATACAAAAATAGCAGTATAATTATAGTTGAACAATCTCAATATCGTAACAGGGCCTAACGTATTATTAGAAATATTTGTCAATGCATGGTAATTTGAAATGTCTGTATTTTTAGCAATCAATTCATATCTGTCGACATCATTGAAAGCTCTAATATCAATTTGACCAGTTAGTGAGGGATAAACTAACTTGCAAAATACAATTATAGCTATAACTATGTACAGTATGATTAAAATAGTACTAATTTTTATTTTCATGTTAAATTCTTTTTGAAAAGCAAATAATATCAATTCTTGAATTCAACTAAGAATAGCATACTCACTAACAGGATGTTCATAGCCAAACATTTCTTTTGTAGAATGGTCGATTTGGATGTTGTCTGCATCCCTCAATGTCGTTTGCAAAGTTTTTCCCTCACGATGCAGAACTGCTAAGCCACGATCTACCAAATTAGCCATATACTCAACTCCGGGCAAATCTAACAGGACTGTTTTACACCCCATACCAATTCCCTCAAATATTGCTGTTGAGAAAACTCCAAACTGATATTCAGACTCTGCAAAAAGGTGGTATAAATCATGATTGCGGTCAACAATATGAACATTATTCTTTTTAGATAAGCAACGCAGATCAGAGTTATCCTGCCACGAACTATACTCATTCGGATGCAATTTATAGATTAACTTATATTGGGTCAGTTCATCAACCAAGTCTAAAATTTTTTTCGCCAGAACCAAGCCAATCGCCCCTTGGGATAATATTAATATCTGTCCTTTCTTTCGGCAAGTATTTGAGTGCTTTGCTTTCATTCGATGAAAATATTCAAAGCCAAAATCAATAACTTTGTTACGTGAAATGGGAAATTCCATTAATTCACTCCAGTATCTGCCCCAAGTGAGCAGAACATCAGGAAAATAATCAAGCTCATTTTTCCTGCCGGGAAAACTATATCCCAAGTGGTATTTACTGAATACACCATGCTGAATCTCAACCACTTCAATCCCGGCATCTTTTGCTGCCCGGATTATCTCGCCCAAATAACCATAGGCAACAACTACAAACAATCGCTTTGGTTTTAATCGAGCCAATAGTTTCGTATAAATACAGTAATTTATTTTGAAGCGTTTTACACCACCAATCAAGAGTGAATGCAAATCTATGTCGACACAAAAGGCATTTCTTATCAATTGATTGATCCAGTTAATACGCTGTAAACCATCATTAGTACATTTCCCTCGTCCAATAAGCATACTAAAAAGTCGACACATATGGATAGCATCTATATGTTTACGATTGGGATGCAAACTTCGACTGTGTATCCCCTGATTCGCACGTTCCAAGATACAAACTTGCTTACATTCTCCAGCCATTTTTTCCAAAAGAAAATAAGTATATATGTCGATATTATGCCCCTCATATTTTTCACTACGTGGATGATCAAGAAAAAGTGCATCGATTGGTTTAGAGGAAAAAAAGGGGTTATGAAACATAATGCTTCTCAAATTAGGGATATACCTACGTACCCGATGTAAAAGACTATTTGTCAGAGGATGGGGATTGCTTAACACTCCGCATTTCTGGGCTAAAGCGTAATAAATGTGCATACGCAAATATTGCCAAACTTTTACACCATCAACTTCATAATCAAGTAAATTATGCTCAGCCTCAAGAAGAAAAATGCGCTCGCAAATATCCTTTGTGGTAGAAAATTCACTCAATGGAATTTTTCCTCTGCCTTAAGTTGGTAGTAATGACCTTTATCTCTATAATTGAATATTCTCGCTGGATGGCCGCCAGCAATAGCACAATCGGGGATATCGTTCACGACAACACTCCCGGCCTGAATAATTGCGCCCTCACCAATTGTTACTCCTCCAAGAATAATCACCCTGTTTCCCAGCCAGACATTGTCACCGATGGTAATATTTTTTAAAATATATGTGCTATCATAGGGGATCTCGGCTCCTTCGTAATTATGAAGTTGAGTGATTATCATACATTCAATTCCGGAATGGAAATTATCACCAATATGGACTGTTCCATTTCCCACTATTTTCATCCCATTAAAATTTACATTTTTCCCCAGATGTACATTTCTGGTCGCAAAAGACTTGCCGTGGATTTTTAAGAGGGCATGGAACGAACCAACAACCATTTTTATTCTCAAAGTGTAATATGCACTTCTGATTTTCCTAAGTAATATGGCCAGCTTTCGTTTCGCCCGCATTTATTGTTCCTCTAGGCGCAGAATAAAAGACACCTCTTTTTGGCATAGAATCAAATGGAGCGCCGCACAAAATTAAACCAAGGCATCTGACAAATTCGAACTGAATATGCCCAAGTACACAGAAAGAGCATCAGCCAGACAAACAATGTCGCCTGTGCTGCCCCAATGGGACCATTCATATGAATGAAAATATAATTTAATCCCAAATTAGCAACTGCTGCACAAGTAGTAGCAAAGCCAAGAAAACTGGTTTTTCCACAGTAAACAAGGTAGGGAAAGATCATTGTATACATGCCACGGAAAGCATAGCCAACAGCAATCAATAAAATAAACTGAGATGCTGCCTGGTACTCGGCAGACACCATAAAGGGTAATACCAAATATGACATACATGTCACAGCCAATGCCAACACGAGCAGAGCTGCGAAACAGGCGTAGGTGTAACGCACTATACGCCGTCGTCCCTGTTCTGTTATGTCAGTCATCTGTCGATAGAACCAAGGGGACCATGCCCGGTTAAACGCTTCGACAAACAGATTGACAATCATGCCGAAGGTGTATCCAACAGTGTAAAGGCCGACAGCATTTCTGTTGACCATATAATCAATGAAAAGGCGATCACTCATGGCGATAACGACAGCTCCTAGCGTATGGGGAATAAGTGGCAATGAAATTCGTAAAACCTCTACTAATACACTGCGATCGTACTCGAATGCCAAGAGTTTCTGTCGGCGCAACGCGGCCAGTCCTATAATGCCAAAACATACCGCTGCGCTGGCAATACCTATCGCTCGACCATGCCAACCGAATCTCAAGACAACAACTAAGGCCAGTGAGACGCTCAGATTGAAAAGCGTATTACCAACCTCAAAGCCGCCGAACATCAGTGGCCGTTCCTGGTTGCGCAAAACGGTCAGGTTGAATTGATGGGCCATGCTCAATGCCGCTATGGGGGGTAGCGCCAAAAGCCAGACTCCGGGGATGCCGAGTGCTGGGCCACGCAAAACCACCCAAATCGCTATAAATAGTCCGATGATGCTGGTCGTAACGCAGAGCAAGCCAACCAAAGTTCCAAGCAATCTCGCCATTTCACCACGGGCCATCTTGGCAAAATTACGTGATATATTGTTGTGCATATTCATCCCGACGAACGGAATGGTGAAAGACAGTAGCACTTGGAAGATAGCCAGAGTACCATACTCCTCAGGTGCTAGATAGCGAGTCAGAACCGGCAAAAGAAGAAATGGTATGGCCCTGTTGATAACACCACCGAATAGGTATACGATAGCATTCTTAATCATCTAAACAATCCATATTAGTGAGTGCCCTCATTAATCATACAGCAAAACGCCTATTGAAAAAAATAGCCACACGCATGATCCGAAGCCATTTTTTAAATAATACCCACTCCCTATCATTAGAAAACAGATCTGACTCAGCCAAGAGATTGAAAACTTCTTTTTTCAGTTTTTCTCCCTTAGCCAACTTTAGTACCATAGGCCAAAGATAGAGCAAATCTAAAATCCAGAAACTATTCCTCTCAACATTTTCAAAATCTATTAAAAACACCTTCTTGTGATCAATGGTAATGAGGATGTTATTGCAATGGAGGTCACCGTGAATAAAACCACAGGTAACTATACCCTCTCCAATGTTGTTCCGTTCGAGATCACGCCGGAACATTTTTTGAACAACACGTGATATAATGAGCGCCGTGGCTTTTGCCAGCCATTCTTCCACTCGCGAGCGTTTAGTACCCATGGGACCACTTAAAAATAATTTAAGCCAGAAGGAAGTCAACTGTTTAGCAGTACCCGCCGGGTCTGGAAAACCTCGATGGGCAGAATGGAACTCCTTAAGCTGCTTAAGTAAACACTTCAGAACCACGAGAACTTCGCCGGATCCAAAATCGCCAACGTTATGTGCATTGACTATCATGTACTGGCGCAATGAAAGGGCAGGCACATACTCCATAAGCAACAAATTCGGTTCATGCATAAAAGGGTGGGGCAAAAAAAGACCGGCTCCAAAGTTACGGTAGAAATCCTTTTCGCGTTGAAAGCCTTCTTGGTATTCTTTAGCAGCATCAGGATGACACCACTTCAAAACAGCAGGCATCCCATTAACCCAACCCTTAACTTTAAGGGTCCATCTTCCTTTACGCGGATTACTGAAGAGGACTTCAATAACAGACAAGTTTAACCGATCTAAATCAATCTGTAACAGCTCAGGAAGTGGTTCAGTAACCTGATTGCAATTATGTATCACCATTCCATCTCTGTAAGAAACCTCGCAACCCTACGGGGATCAGCCTGACGAGGAATTTGTAAAAGATAGCAGGGACAACCCATGACTGCTTTCTCAATGTTTCCCTTAAGCTCTGCTCTGAATTCTTCGATTGTTGGCATTGCAGCCACTGCTCGCGCAACCGCCCATCCTTGGACAACTATTTCACTAAGCATCTTCAACTCCCTGAAGGAAGCATTCATACTGCGCTCGGCAAATTTACTCTCATTAATCGCCTGTATTGCAATCGAGTCGAAATTCCCCCGGACAAGAAAGAAAGCTATCCCAAGGTGTGCTTTCATACATAAACGCTCCTTTCCAAGTACCTGAACTGGCGGTACCTTGCGCATAGGATTTACCCCGCCATGTTCGCGACAACGAAACCAGGCGCGCCGTTCTGGTCCAGCCAAATGACTTTGTGCGTAATTGATTAGGAGCCTGGGTTCACCACGCAAATCGCTTGCGTAAATGCTAAGAGTTTTAGGATTAAAAAAAACGTTGCCGTCGACTGACAAAATAGTGAAATCTTCCGCAAGGTAAGACAAACTGTTGTCTTCAAGCATCCTGAAGGTCGTGCTGGTCTTGCCACATCCACCGGTTCCTGCTAGCAGCATTACCCTTCCATCCCGTTCAAGAGCGGATGCATGTATGAAACTTGCATGTTTTTTTAGTAACACACCATGCATAACAAACCAAAAAAGATAATATGACATCACTGTAGAAGCAACACGCTCCGCTATCCTTTGCACCACCACCCTTTTCTCCTGTAGTGAGGAATAGGCAGAGCGAGCAGCCTGCACCAACAACCGCGCAACACCCGTTCCTCCGGTCACCCATACATCTATCCGACAGGGTCGATCCGGGGAGAACAGTCCATCAACAGTTGCCGTGAATTGCGGGCCGGTAAAACTAAAACAGCCCCGTTTGAACCGGAAGTTCTTACCGGCATCAAAATCGGCATCAAAATCGGAAGTTAAGTGCCCTTCGTGCAGGACAAGATGCAAGTCAGGTACCTTGCCAGGCAACAATTCCTCAGCACCACAAAAATTATCAACAAAAACAGAGGCGTATCGCACAGGACATTCAATGACCACGGCAATAGGCCCTATCCATTTAGAAATAACTTTCACCATTTAATCATATCCAATTCAAAAATCTCGTTTGGTACAATATCCATTGCCGTAACCATACCTATACTTCACCACTGATACTTGGATACATACCGATCACCCTCCGTTTTCAGATCAAGTCGGACCATTTTACAATTTAACCAACTGAAATAATATATGGTGCAATTACTCACACACAGGGGAAAACATACTCCCCCGCATTGTTTTTTCCACCGATCAAAATGACATATTGTGCCTTCATGACAAAAGATTCCAATATAAAATATTGTCTTCTTCAATATCGTTCAGCGCCCCTTTCCCAATTACCTCGTCGACAAATTTAGGGTTGATACCGTAGGCCGGACGCTTGCAGACCAAATCATCCATTGAGACTGTTTTTCCTCTGGGAATGAAGCGCTTTGCAACTATGCTCCTGCGAGCATTCCGCCGGGCAAGAGCTTCGTCTTCCAGAGCTTCGACCTTGAAGCTACCGAGTATTTCAAATATGTGTTCAATATTTTTTCTAAAAAATTTCAGGTCATTTTTATCCATGGCGTGATAATGGTCATTGCCGGGAAGTGTTTTGTCGTGAGTAAAGTGTTTTTCGATGATGATAGAACCCAGCAACGTCGCCATTTCACAAACTTTCATATTTTTGGGAGGGGTGTGGTCGCTGTAACCAATAATTTTATCAGGAAAAGCTTTTTTAAGTCCTAAGATCATCCCAAGATTAGCGTTCTCATCCGGGGTCGGATAGTTTAGTACGCAGTGCAATAAGGCGAGCGAATTTCCGTGTTTTTCTATCCATGCCACGGCCTCTTGAATCTCATGCAAATAACTGGCCCCGGTCGAGAGTATAATAGGCTTGCCATAAGCGCAAATATGATCGATGAAGGGCTTATTGGTAATATCGGAGGAAGAAATTTTATAGACATCCATCATATTATTGAGAAAATCGGCCGACTCGATGTCAAAGGGTGTGCTCAAAAATTCAATCCTAATTTTGTCACAATAGGCTTTGATTTCCGCCATTTCGTTTATCCAGAAGCTGTCATGCTTTTTGAAGAGTTCATACTGAGAAGTTGTCGGCTCCTTGCTGATATCCCAATAGGCAGGCGAGTCTTTGGACGCAAGGGTTCCCGCTCGATAGGTTTGAAATTTGATCGCGTCGGCACCGCCCTCTTTGGCCTCGTCAACCAGTCGTTTAGCAATTGCCATGTTTCCTTCATGATTAACGCCTGCTTCAGCAATGATATAGGGATTGTACAGTTTCGTTTCACATGGGTTGATAGTTTCGAAAAGTTTTTTGAGCTTCATATTTCCTCCATCAAGTTCTGAATCAGGCGGCTAACTCTGTGTCTACCCGATTTCAGATCGCATTTTTTCATCAATTTACTCACATACTCTCTACTCTCTTTCGACTCGACCAATTCCTTGAAGTTCTTCATCAATTCATCGTTTGAAAGCTTAAATCCAAGTCCAAGATTGAGAAAACCGTATTTGCTAGAAGCAAAAAAGTGAGTCAGTTCTCTTTCATTTTGTGCCAGAACAATGGCAGGTGTTCCAATACTGGCAATTTCATATGTCGTTCTTCCTGCCGAAGTAAAGATGAGATCGGCTTCGCGCATATATTTGGAAATGTTAGTGACATTCTTTTGGATATGAATACTGTTGAACGAGATAATACTATTATATTCCTGATATCCAAACCCGGCAATCACGTTGATTTTTATACCTTTTTTTTGGCAATAGTCATAAATGGTATCGAGAACTTTTTTTGTATAGTTATTTGGATCAACACCTCCAAAGGTGATAAGGATTTGATTGACATTGCTGATCTGTTCTTTTGGTTGAGAGTAGACAAATTCGTCTCTCAGTACAAAGTAGTCGTGGCCAAAATAGTGATTAGGAAGTACCTGTTTTTCTGGGTAGATGGCATTGATTACGAGATCGGCATATTTCGTTCCTTCTCCGAGATCTTCAAAGTTGATAACTTTTAAGTCCATTTTTTTGATACCCAGTATATAGTCGATGTTTGTATCAAGTCGGTCGTTGATGATAACGTCAGGATTGATTGCTTCAATGTCTGTTAGAATATTTTTATGTTCCTGAAAAAATACCTGATAGTTTTTAGAGGATATTTTTTCGTAAGCCAACCTGCTATTTTTATCAACGAGGAAGGAAATTTGGTGGTTGAGTATATCGTTAGCAATGAGAAGTGTGTTGTAGACATGTCCCAGACCTACGGTGTTGTTTCCTGTAACTACAAAAAGAATGTGTTTACGCTTGAGATAGTATTCGCAAAGATTCCAGTCTTCGTAGGTATCGATATCAATCTCCTCCCCATTAGGAAGAATATAAAGATCGACATTTTGTCCTATTCTGTTTTTCGGGGTAATAATGGAGTTCCTGGTAATGAAAAATGCACCAGTTTCTGTGAAAGTTGGTGTAAGGTATTGGCGGTTAACACGTTTAGTGTAGTTGGGGAAATATTTGTTCCCCTCTTTTCTCCATGAAAGATGTGTATCATCTTTAGCTGCAATTACTGTGTCAATATTTGAGTTTTCAATGATATGAGCTATCGCACTGTCCAGTGATTGTGATTCAAGCAGGGGAGATGTCGGTTGCATCGTTATAATCAGGTCATAGGTCTTGTTTTCCCGCCTTTTCGCATACTGGTAGCAATCGTAAATGACGGGGTCGAGGGTAGTTTTATCATCGGCAATATTTACATCTCGTTTGTGGAGTTTTGCACCGAATTGCCTGGCTATATGAAGAATTTCATCGTCTTCGCTTGAGACGTAGACATCCGGACTATATTTTGAGGTGAGTGCTGTTTTGATGGAATAATAGACAAGAGGATTTTCGTTAAGTAGTCTTAAATTTTTTCTTGGAATCCCCTTGGAACCACCTCGAGCAGGTATAACGATAAGGATTTTCAACTATAAGCTCCACTCAAAATGAAATGCAAATTATTTTTTGCTTCTATAAAGAGGTGCATAGTGATCAAGTAAAAACGCGAAAAACTGAGGTCAAACCATGTCTTCCAGCTCTAATCGGGCTGAAAACACTCTGGCAGTTTCCACAACAATGAAGGAGAGAAAATATTGGGTTGTTTAAGCCACCGCTCAATATTTTTCACTAAATTCCCCAGGTTCTGGGCAAAAAAAGAGGCCTGGTGACCGGCAAAAATAAGGGGTCAGGTCTTGAAATCACGCATTTCCTCACAGCTTCAAAGCTCGGCTAACAGTGGCATACAACGCTACCAGCAGACCCAGTGGTCCAAAACCATGCTACACGAAATCAGAATGTTCCCCAGCCAGGCTGCCGCTCCGGTCTTATCCAAGGCCCTGCTGAGCAAATGATTAATTCTCATCAATCTTGCTTGAACATCTATCTAGAGCCTTCCCTGAGCTAGGGTAGGGGGTCAAATCTTTATTCTTGACAAACTGCTTCCAGGCAGAGGACAAAATGTCACTCATATGCCTGCTATTCAATTTTTTTCTCTCTCTACTTTTCCCATTTAAAACAGCTGATATTGCGATCGGTTTTGCTAAACTTGAGGTTCACAGTTTATAGCATAAAAGCTCAATGATCAAAGCTGAAAGCACTGGAGCCATAAGCTCAAAGCTGAAGTACGTTTTTGGTAATTTTTACTACCCCAATCTGATATTTCCCCTGCTGTTCAATAACATCAATGCAAGATTTGCAATGACCGCCGCCGATTAATATAATTTCTTTCATAATAAAATATTAGCTTAACGAATAGAAGTTCAAACAAAACCTTCCTTTTTCATATTCTGAATAATATTTTTTACTGGTTTTCCCTTAAATATCGTTTGGCGCAGTTTGGTATAATTACCTTTACCTCTATCATAATCCAAGATAAATTTTAAAGCGCTGGTTGGACCTAATTTTTCTGTCAAGGCTTCCCAACCTGCCCTTCTAACTTCAGCCGGAGTCAGATCATTCAATGGCATATTCATATCTTAAATACCTCCCTTGATATAAAATCAATTACATTGTAATATGCAATCCCTATAATATCAATCCGTTTCAGCTTTTTAATAAGATTATTATCACACGTTACAAAAAAATCGGCTTTTGCTTTTTCAGCACATGCAATATGCACGGCATCCATACCCATCAGACCGTGCTTCTCAAACTCCAGCGATCTATCCAGGATGTCTTCGTCACAGGATATGTAATCTGTGGAATATTTCAATAGGTCTGATATCTTCAGCATGTTTTCAATATTTGGATTCTTGCTGTTTTCATATTCCAACGCAAACGAATTGATCAGATCAAACCGACCTTTGGATATCATCGACAGCAGCATAATGAAAATCTGAGATTCAAGCATTATCCTCGGCTGCATCTGATCATCAAACGGCCTGTTATAAACACACATATCAAGATATAATCTCAACTTTTCTCACCTTTAAACTTCTATATTTTGAGCTAACATCCTCGCACTGCTTGGCAGATTCACTATTCTGTCCGGAATCATTTGTGACCTTTAAAAGATCATCCCGCTGTTTTTTATTAAAGCTCAACTTTCTGACTTGTAATGAATTGCCATGATAAGTAAATATTCGGCTTGCAAATAAAATTTAAAAAGGTACGGAACACGCGCTGATTTTTCTAATACAACAATTGTCAAAAAAAACAAGGGGATCAAATCTTTATTCTTGACAAACCTCTGCCCATACCTATGGCCAAGTTTTCCAGAAACTGTCCCATCCCAACTGAATCTTATACCTTATACCGCTAAAAATACCCTTCTCGTTTTTTCTGTTCCATCGAGCCTCCCTGGTCTAAATTGATGACCCGGGTGGTGTTTTCGCTCTTGGTGACGGTCATCATCTTACCTTAAAAATTCCGGGGAGGAATTATCTCCCTGGCAATGAGCAGTTTCAGGATCTTTTCGACCGCCTGTTCAACCGACAATGCGTTCGTGTCAAGGACCAGTTCCGGCTTCAGCGGCAGTTCATAAGGAGATGAGATGTCGGTAAATTCGATAATTTCACCTTTCAAGGCTTCCCCATAAAGGCCTTTTGGGTCACCCAGGCTGGGTCAGTTCGTTGACTTTAAATTCGATAATATAGACCCGGTCTTCAAAGAGCACGGTCTATTGTTCTACCTTCAATGTGCGTAAAGCAAGTCCATAAACGGCCATAGCAAAAGCCTGAAAACGCTTCGCTTCCTCTTGGGTCGGTAGTCCTTCGGGAAGAAGTCCCAAACTTCCTGAATAACGCGCATCGATATAAAGTGAATCCAAAATTTTCATCATTCGACGATCCAGTTCATCTCCTGCTAGGAAGATTTCAATTTTTGCGTACAGCGTAATGAGATTGTGTACTTTTTGGGCATCTACATCATGTTCTTCCATGAAAGCCTTGAAACATTTTTCAACACTCTGCTGTGCATGAAACGCAACAATATGAGACAGATGCACATCTTTAATGATCCTGTCAATAACATCCAGGTCATTTTTAGCAGCATCAAGCCATGCTTTAGTGAGACTTTTCATATAAGATCTTCCCCTGAGAAAGAATTTTCTGTGCGAACATACCATCCAGGGCGATAAATTTAGCGTGCATGGGTTTTGTGTGGACAATCAAATCAATGGGTACATCTTTTTCGATCTCGGATAGCGTCTCTGCAACGGCAAGATAAATGTCCATTCTATCTGAAAAAGTTTTTGGCATAAACTCATCACGGGTGACAACCAGTAGATCAATATCGCTATCCACATCAGATGTTCCATAAGCATGGGAACCGAAAAGAATTACCTTCAATGGATTAACCGCCTTCAGCTTTTCTAAAACACGATTTTTCATTTCATTTGTAAGCATTAAATCACCTTTGTGGAGTAATGAAAAAACGGGACAAATCAAAGGGGCTGATATGGCGGTCAGTTTTGCTGAGCTCGACGCCGATCAGCCAGGTTTGCTGGTTCCGGTGTTTTTCGGCGTAGTTTTTATTCTTCTAAAGTTTCACGCTTTTTTAGTGCGTAGATTTTAAATCCAGAATATTTACCAATAATATCTCATACTCAGTAATGACCAAGAATAGAAATTTTAAAAAGTCAATAAAAACAAGTACTTATAGTGAGGTGGGGAGATATGTAAGTGCTTGATATCATTGGACTTTTTCGAGCCATTTTTTGCTTGATTTTGATAAATATCCTGTAATTTCAATGATTTAACGTGACAGCGAGGCCAGGTTATGCTATATTTTTGTCAACCAAAACAAAACACACAACAGAGGCCTCGCTATGTTCATACTACACTCTTTACTCAAAGATTTCAAAAAAGATTTTGCTCATTCCCGTAAAGGCGATGAACGATCAACTTGGTTTATCTACAGCATCATTGCTATTATTATTCCTTTCACCTCTTCGAAAACATCGAATTTGCTCA
>CAZQLG010000038.1:0-9176 GCA_964594105.1 uncultured Desulfococcus sp.
GAAAAACGAATTTGTTTAAAAAAAAGGGCTGTGCCTTAGGCACAGCCCTTTTTTTTGTTTAAAACGCGATTTCCAATTTCACCGCATCTACGGCGTCAAATGTTGCTCCGCATAGCGAGCTATAGCGAAACAGCATTTTCCTTGTACCTGCGGCAAACTTGAAAATCGCTCAATCAAGATTTTATTTGCCCATACTTTTTGCTTTCTGAAATTGCTGTTTTTATCATTTAGCGTATTTAATTTTCTAACATTTCCTTTAAAAAATGTCCGGTATGTGATTCTTTGATTTGTGCAATTTCCTCCGGCGAACCGCATCCAATAATCTCGCCCCCGCGATCTCCACCTTCCGGTCCCAGATCGATGATGTAATCTGAAAATTTGACCACATCCAGGTTATGTTCAATCACAATGACCGTATTGCCGGAATCCACAAAGCGTTTTAAAACCGTGAGCAGACTTTTAATGTCATCAATATGAAGACCGGTTGTGGGCTCATCCAACAGGTAAAGCGTTCGCCCGGTATCCCGCTTGGCCAGTTCCTTGGCCAGTTTCACCCGCTGGGCCTCACCGCCGGACAATGTGGTTGCCGGCTGTCCCACATGGATATAACCCAGCCCGACATCAACTAACGTCTGAAGTTTGGTTCGGACACTTGAGATATTTTCAAAAAATTTTAAAGCCTGATTCACGGTCATATTCAGTACATCATCAATATTCTTTCCCTTATACCTTATCTCGAGGGTTTCCCGGTTGTAACGTTTGCCATGGCAGACATCACAGGTAACAAATACATCCGGCAAAAAATGCATCTCAATTTTAATAATTCCATCCCCGGAACAAGCCTCACACCGCCCGCCTTTGACATTAAAACTGAAACGGCCGGGCTTATACCCGCGCTGGCGTGAATCCGCTGTTTTTGAAAAAAGTTCGCGGATAAATGTAAAAACCCCGGTATATGTTGCCGGATTTGATCTTGGCGTACGGCCGATGGGTGACTGGTTAATATTAATCACCTTATCAATATATTCCACACCGGTTATTTCCTTGTGTTTCCCGGCTGGTTTGCCGCTTCGATTTAACCGCTGGGCAAGCAGTCGATACACTGTTTCAAGAACCAGAGTGGATTTTCCGGATCCTGAAACCCCGGTCACGCTGATAAAACATCCCAAAGGGAATTCTACATCAATATTCTTCAGATTATTTTCAGAGGCACCCTTAATGACCAGCCGTTCCTTGCCCGGCAATTTTCGCTGAACAGGAATTTCAATTTTCTTACGTCCGGAAAGATACTGTCCGGTCAGAGAATTCTCATCGTTAATTAAATCTGCCGGTGATCCGGCAAACACCACCTCACCGCCCTTAATCCCGGCAGCCGGTCCCATGTCCACAACAAAATCGGCTGACAGGATGGTCTCTTCATCATGCTCCACCACCAGCACGGTGTTGCCCAAATCACGCATTTTAATTAATGTTTCAAGCAAACGACGATTATCCCGCTGATGCAGCCCGATGCTGGGTTCATCTAAAACATAGAGAACCCCGGTCAGTTTTGATCCGATCTGGGTAGCCAGGCGGATGCGCTGGCTTTCTCCACCGGACAGCGTGGTTGCAGAACGATCAATGGTTAAATAGGACAATCCCACATTTGTTAAAAAACTCAGACGATCCGATATTTCCTTTAAAATCCGCTTAGCGATGATCGTCTCTTTTTCTGAAAGCTGAATATTTTCAAAAAACGCAAAGGCTTTTTCAATAGAAAAAACTCCGATTTCCGCAATGGTTTTTCCACTCACCTTAACAGAACGGCTCACCTGATTCAAACGGGTGCCATTGCATTCTTTGCAGGGTCTGAAATTCATATACTGCTTGATATCTTCGCGTGTCTGATAAGAATCCGTATCCACATAACGTCGTTCAAGATTTGGAATGACCCCTTCAAACGGACGGGTAAAGTTTATCCGGCGAGTGCCGCGATGCATAAAAAAAGGAATTTTATCATCTCCGGATCCATACAGCAGGACATTTTTAAACGAGTCCGGCAAATCTTTGTATGGTGTATAAATATCAACTTTGTGGTGAGCTGTCAGTGCTTCCAAAAATTCTGCGAATTGAACGGTGTTACGGTTCTCCCAAGGCCGAACAGCCCCTTCACGAATCGATAATTCTTCAGACGGTACCACCAGTTCAGGAGCAAATTCAGTTGTCACCCCCAGCCCGTCACATTTAGGGCATGCACCCTGAGGCGAATTAAAAGAAAAACTGGCCGGGGTCAACTCCGGGTAACTGATCCCGCAGTGAATACAGGCTGCTTTTTCAGAAAATAAAATCGTATCGATTGTTGATCCGGATTGATCCACCACATCCACTGTCACCACACCGCCGGACAGCGAAATGGCCAGTTCCAGTGAATCTGCCAGCCGGTTTCTCATTTTTTCCTTGATCACCAGACGATCAACCACCACATCAATGGTATGTTTTTTATTTTTTGTAAGTTTCCCGATACCGTCAATTTCTAAGGTTTGCCCATCAACCTTCACCCGTGCAAAACCATCGCGCTTCAACCGGGCAAACAGCCGGTCATGCGTTCCTTTCTGGGCGGACACAATGGGCGACAGAATAATAATCCGGGACCCTTCGGAAAGAGACATCACACTGTCAATGATCTGATCCACTGACTGAAACGTAATGGGCCGCCCGCACTTGTAGCAATGAGGCGTACCGATTCTGGCAAATAACAACCGCAGATAATCGTATATTTCAGTCACCGTCCCCACCGTCGACCGGGGGTTGTGACTGGCATTTTTCTGCTCAATGGCAATTGCCGGGGACAAACCTTCAATCAGATCCACATCCGGTTTTTCCATTCGCTCCAAAAATTGCCGGGCGTATGTTGACAATGATTCCACATACCGGCGCTGGCCTTCTGCGTACAAGGTATCAAACGCGAGACTGGATTTTCCGGATCCGGAAAGACCGGTGATCACAATAAACTTGTTTCGGGGCAGATCAACATCCACATTTTTTAAATTATGCTGCCGTGCCCCTCTGATGATAATATATTCTGATTCCATTAAATTATTTAATCTTGAAACTTAGAGATGAGAATTTACGAAACGATAAACGCCTTTCATACAACGGATCAGGCCTGATTATGATTCTTTTCCATCTGGCAGGTTGACTGAAAGGCTGCCATTTTAATAGCTTGTATCAGACTCCCCGGATCTGCAACACCCTTTCCGGCGATATCATAGGCTGTGCCGTGATCAACGGATGTACGGATAATGGGAAGGCCTAAAGTGGTGTTAACACCGTCGGAAAAATGAATCATTTTAAACGGAATCAATCCCTGATCATGATACATGCAGACCACCGCATCAAATTGTCCGTTCATTGCATTCAAAAACACCGTATCCGGTGGATAAGGCCCTGATACATCTATACCGTTCTTTTTCGATAAACTGACCGCCGGTTCAATAAGCCGGACTTCTTCATCACCAAACATGCCGGATTCTCCTGCGTGGGGATTTAACCCGGCTACGGCTATTTTAGGGGTTTCAATACCAAAACGTTCTTTTAATGAATCATCCGTTGTTTCAATGGTGGACATAATATTTTCGATGGTCAGCGACTGCGGAACCTGCTTGAGAGATATGTGAATTGTCACAAGCACCACTCGCAACCGATCCCCGGCCATCATCATGGCATATTTTGTTGTACCTGTCCGACGGGCCAGCAGTTCCGTGTGCCCGTGGAACCGGCTTCCGGCCAGTTTTAAAGCGGTTTTATTGATGGGGCATGTCACGATAGCGCCGATATCACCATTTAACGCCATATCAATGGCAACAATGATGTAATGTTCCATTGCTTTACCCGTACCTTCCGTCGGCTGTCCCCAAATCAGGGTTTCCGGTTCGATATGCGAACGATTGAGCACTTCAATACATCCGGGCTTATACGATGCCGCGCCCGGTGAATTAACAGTGGCAATCAGGCTGGAACTTTTCGTGATAAGCTTGGCTTTTTCAAGGACCTGAACATCTCCGATCACCAGCGGTCTTGCCACATCATAGACGTGGCGATGATTCAATGCCAGACATATGAGTTCCGGCCCGATACCGACCGGGTCACCCATGGTTATGCCGACAATGGGTCGATTGTCATTCACCGATATCTCCTTCAATTCGCTTATTTAAATAATAGCACCCGTTCACAGGGGTACAACTGATAGGAAGAACCAGGGGAAGGGATACTTTATCTCTGACCGTCACAGGACTGATTTTTTATGATGAATCTTTTGATGCGATTGTTTTACTAATTTTTTGCGATAATTCCTGAATGCCAAACGGCTTTTGAATAAATCCCTGACATCCCCTTTTTATGATCGACGACGCCTGACCATTGATACTGTAACCGCTCGACAACAGGACCTTCACATCCGGATTAATGGCTTTCATCTGATCAAATGTCTCACCCCCGCCCAATCCCGGCATAATAAGATCCAGAATCACCAGATCAATCTGACTATTTTTAGCACGATACGTATCAATCGCCGACCGGCCATCTTTGGCAACAAGCACTTGATATCCCAAGGCCTGAATCATTTCTTCGGCAACACTCAGGATCATCTCTTCATCGTCCACCAGCAGAATCGTTCCGGCCCCTTCAAGGATTTCAGTATGTATAATTTCTTCCTGTTCCGCATCCTTAATAGATGCCGGCAGATAAATGTTAAATGTGGTACCCTTACGTTTCTCACTATAAACAGTCATAAATCCGTCATGATTTTTTATGATTCCGTAAGCGGAGGCAAGCCCTAAACCGGTGCCGCGCCCTCTTTGTTTGGTTGAAAAAAATGGTTCAAAAATCCGTTTAAGAATAGATTTCTCCATGCCAATACCGGTATCCGTGATAGATAATTTAATATATTCCCCCGGTTCGGCATTATGGGAGGCGGTCATTTTCTTATCCAGCATTTCATTACAGGTTTTGACATATAAATCACCGCCCTGCGGCATTGCGTGGGAGGCGTTCACATATATATTCAACAAAACCTGATCAATCTGCCGCTGGTCAACTTCTGCGGATAAGAGGGTTTCATCAAATTCCTCATGAATCGTGATTTCTTTCCGGGTCCGGCCGAACATTCTGTTTTGTGTTTTGATGAGTTCATTAATATCCGTCGGCTTGACCTCGTATTTACCACTCCTGGAGATCCCCAGCATTTGCCGGGTCAGGTCAGCAGCCCGAATGATATAATCTTCAATTTCCTTTAAGTGTTTGTTTTCGGGATCATTATCATCCTTATTCATCATCAGTATAGAAAGGCGTCCCTGCATACCCATCAGCAAATTATTAAAATCATGGGCAACGCCCCCAGCCAGGGTGCCTAAAGATTCCATCTTCTGTGCCTGCTCCATGTGCCACTGATAACGCTTGGCATCAGAGATATCACGAAGAATCAATAGAATACCTGCGGCATCGCCGGCGTGATCCAGATATCTGGAAGCACTAATACTGACATCTAAAAGCCGCCCGTCTTGGGTGTATCGCTGGGTTTCAAACCCATGAATCGGATGATCCTGTTCCAGCACCTTTATCATTAACTTGTCAAAAGGCTGCTTCAAGAGCTTGGGGATATACAAAAATCTATTAACCGACATTTCAGAATGAGACCAGCCAAAAATTTTCGTAAACGCAGGATTAACGTATTGCACGTTGAAACCGGTATCTAAAAGTAACATGGCATCCGCAGATGAATTTAAAAGGGATTGATACAGTTCCTCGGCCCTATGGGCTTCTTTATATAACTGGCGATACCTGACCCGGCTACGCTTTAAAGCCTCTTCCGCTTTTTTGCGTTCTGACATATCCCGTAATTCAACGACCCGGGCCATCTTTCCGTTATGCAGAATCTTTTTTGCGTGAATTTCAACCTGGATTCGGGAGTTATCCTTTTTTAAAACAATGGCATCATAGGATTTTTCATCGCCAGCCTGAATTTTTTTTATAACGTTTTTTTTTGATTCCGGCGCACAAAACTTCAGATCATTCTCACCAATCAGCTCGTTGTAATCGTACCCTGTCATGCGGCACAATTCGGAATTGCATTCAATAATGGCCCCATTATCATAGATGAAAATACCACTAAAACTTAACTCATTCACCTGACGAAACCGGTCTTCACTTTCCCGCAGCCGGTTGTCGGATGCAATCCTTTCCGTAACATCCCGTCCGACCCCCCTGAAACCAATCGGTTGACCATCATCATCGCTAATCAGATACGCTGACAATTCAAGCTGCCGGGACTGGCCGTCTTTGGAAAATACTTCATAATCAGTGATTTTTTCAGCTTCACCGGTGGTTAATATATTATTAAAAATCAGGTATAACCGTTTGGCAGTCTCGGGAGACATATACTCGCGGTTATTTTTACCCACCAGTTCATCGGAAGAATAGCCTGAAATGTCACATAAAGCCTGGTTGAAGGTGATGAGATCGCCTTTTAAATCAATCTCAAAAAAAATTTCGCGCATGCTGTTAAAAATGGTCTGAAACCGTTTTTTATCTAAACTGAATCCAGCTTCTTTTTTCTTCAGCACTTTAATTTCATTTTCCAGCGTTTTGATCTGCTGTTTTAAATTGTGATCGCTGGAAATTTCAGGCATTGGGGGACTCCGTCTGAATCAAAAAAAGTTTTTTATAAATTCTAAATCGAATCCAATCTAATCAAAATTCAATCAGTTGTCAAGCAAGGTGGTTTTCTAAAACCTTATTTCAAAACGATTAACGCATCGACCACGACGGGTTCCGCATCATTGATAATTATCGGATTAATATCAATTTCTTTGATTTCATCATGGATCAGGGGCAGTTTGCTTAGTGTCGATAAAATTTTTGCCAGCGACTCCCGGTTTACCGGTGGCATTCCCCGGTATGCGGAAAGAATCTTTTTGCTTTTAATATCATTGATCATTTCTTCTGCCTCCGTAATGCCCATCGGGGCAACCCGGTAGGACACGTCGTTTAACACTTCGGTAAAAATACCGCCCGCACCAAAGGCCGCACAATGGCCGAACTGTTCGTCAAAGGTAATGCCGGCAAGCAACTCCCGCTGACCGTTGATCATTTTCCCGACTAAAACAGGAACCGGCCGGCCGGCGGATTTCTGTATGGCATGATAAGCGTTTGCAAGACTTTCCGGATCATCAATATTTAAATGAACAAGTCCCAAATCAGTCTTATGCATGATTTCCGGATCACATGCTTTGACAACAACCGGAAAACCGATTTTTTGTCCTGCTTTAAATGCTTCATCCGCACTATGACATAAAATTTCATCCGGAACGGGTATTCCATAAAATGCAAGAAATTGTTTGGCCGCATATTCATCCAAAGCACTTTGATTATTTTCCGCCGCCCGTTTCAATATCTGCGTCGCCGTATCGTTTGGTTTCAATTCCAGGGGCGGTTGATGCGATTTTCTGTCACAAATTGTTTTGTACTTCACCAGAGTTGAAATGGCATGGGCGGCTTTTTCCGGAGAGTCAAACACCGGAATATCATTATCTTCATACTCTTTGGTATATTGATCTGTTCGATCAAAAAAAGAAGAAACCGCCATGGGCATATTATTTTTAAACGAAACCTGTACCGAACCTGTCAAGTCCTTTGTGGCACCTTTTATCATATCTTCCAGCGTGACTCCCGGCATGAGTTCGGAAAGATGGGGAAATACCGCTCCCAGAAAACCAGTGGACATGGCGCCATGCAAAACTATCCCGTCGACCTCCCCACTTTTCATCACCAGATCCGGAATCGTTTCCGTCATTAATTTCATATCCATGGAAAACGTAAGATCTACCGGATTGCCGCAGGGTGCATGGGACGGAATCAACGGTTTGATTTTCGCCTGGAGGTCTTCTGAAAAAAGCGGCATTTCGCATCCGTTTACGTCACATGTATCGGCAATGGCTGATCCCGGCCCGCCTGAATTGGTAATAATACCGATTCGATTTCCTTTGATTTTCGGCTGGGTGGCCAATGCCCATCCAATGCCGTAAAGATCTTCCACAGAATAAACACGAATAATACCGGCCTGTTTAAAAAGACCGTCATAGAGATAATCCTTTCCGGCCATGGCGCCGGTATGGCTGAGACCGGCCCGCCCCCCGGCGTCAGATCCCCCGATATACTGGGCAATAACCGGTTTTTTCGGCGTAATCTTTCTGGCAACATTTAAAAAGCGTTTCACATCCCGAATACTTTCAATATACATGGAAATTGCAGATGTATGGTCATCTTCGCCAAGATATTCCAGCACGTCAATGATATTGATATCCGCTTCATTGCCGACACTGACCGCCTTGCTGAGACGGATGCCGCGCTTTTTAAGGTAGTCAACGGTCTGTGCCACATACGTGCCGCTCTGGGAGATCAGGCCCAGTTTACCGGGCTTTCCGACTATCGGAGAAACCGACGTATTTAACGAAATTGCACGGTTAACAATCCCCATGCAGTTAGGGCCGACAAAACGGATATTGTATTTTTTGGCCAACGCTTTGAGTTGATCTTCCAACTGTGACCCTTCTTCTCCGGCCTCGTTAAATCCAGCGGTAATAACAATCGCATATTTTGTACCAAGTTTTCCAAACGCTTCAAACACCGGCAGCAGATACTGGGACGGGAGTACAAACATTGCCAGATCCGGGACTTCCGGAAGATCAAGGGGAGACTTAACCGCCGGATGTCCCAGTACCGTTTTTTCCGTTGGGTGCACCGGGTAGAATTTTCCTTTAAAACCGTCTTTTAAAATACTTAATGCATGCATAGTACCCATTTTCATGGGATTGTTACTGGCGCCGACAATGGCGATGGATTTAGGATTCATCAGACAATGAAAAAAAGATTCAGTCATCATACCGCTCCTGCTGTAAGTAAATAAAAAAAACGAAAGGATTAGGTTAACAGGAAAAATAATATGTTGCAATAAAAAATCGAACGATCGTTCTTTTTCAGTAAACCAGGCAATAAACAAAATTATAAAATTATAATTTTTCGATGATCAAATGGTGGCATTCCACGACAAATTTTGATATATTTTTTTTGTTGAGTTAAACATAAAAATAACAAGCAGGGAGCACACCATGACAGAAACAGTATCTATTGTAAAATATACG
>CAZQLG010000038.1:9276-11905 GCA_964594105.1 uncultured Desulfococcus sp.
AATAACAAGCAGGGAGCACACCATGACAGAAACAGTATCTATTGTAAAATATACGTCCAGTCCGGATTCTATGAAAAAAACCATTGAATTATGTGATGGTTTTAAAAACCTTAACCCATCCGATCATGTGATGATCAAACCCAATCTGGTGGCCTGGGATGATCAGTTCCCAATCGCCCCTTTCGGGGTTTACACCACCACCCGCCTGGTAGAAGATCTGATCATCTGTTTAAAAGATTTTGGCTGCAGCAACATTACCATCGGCGAAGGATCGGTCCAGCTAAAAAAAGACATGGGAACCTTTGCCGCATTTGAAGGACTGGGTTATAAAACGCTTGAAAAAAAATACGGAATCACCCTGGTTGATTTTAACCAAAGCAAGGCCGAAGAATTCACATACCACGATGACAACAAATTGTTTATTGCCAAAGAAGCGATTGATACTGATTTTTTTATCAACTTTCCGGTATTAAAAACCCATGGCCAGACCAAAATTTCATTAGGGCTCAAAAACCTGAAAGGATGCCTCAAATTAAAATCCAGACGCCACTGCCACAAACCTGAATCCGGGCTTGAGTTTGCCTTTTCCCATATTGCGGATTTTATAAAGCCTTCACTGACAATTATTGACGGAATTTATGCGCTGGAAAAAGGCGCGCTCCATTTTGGGAATGCTTATCGAAAAGACGTGATCATCGCGTCACGGGACATACTGGCTGCTGATCTGGCGGGTGCGCAAACCATCGGGTATTCTGCAGAGGATATCGATCACTTCAAATATTTTGCATCTCGCAACAATAAGCCTCTGGCAATGGATGCATATAAAATTACCGGCGAAAAAATCGATGACCATATTCGGCCCTTAAAATGGGACTGGACCTGGACAAAAGACAATACCGGACCGGGTATATTTGAAAAACTGGGCGTCACTGGCGTGGCACTGCCCAAATACGATGACACCCTGTGCTCCGGATGTTCTCCCATTGCCAACATGACCAGCATATTGGCGCTTTCCGCGTTCAAAGGCCAGCCTTTGGCCAATGTGGAGATCTTAAACGGCAAAAAAATGCAGGCACGCCCCGGGTATGATAAAACCGTGCTCCTTGGCAATTGTATGATCAAGGCCAATAGAAATAATAAGAACATCAAAAAAGCGGTACTGGCCAAGGGGTGTCCACCATCTGAAAATGAAGTGGTTGCGGCCATGACATCAGCCGGCCTGGATGTTAATATTTTAGCTTACTACGGCTTTATGAAACAGCAGAGTGAAAAATATAACGGCAAAAAAGGGTATGAACAAAAATTCTTTACAGCATAATCCGATATTCCTTAAACCTGACCAGGCCCGGCAGATTGTTTTTTTATGAAAGAATATATCCAGATAAAACAGTCAAATAATAACTTTTACCACAGAATTGTCAATATCAGTGACACCAAAAATTGGTGATTAACGCAAAAATCATCAATTCAAAATTCCCACCACCGCGCCGGTCATACAGGTGGCAATGGTACCGGCAATGACGGACCGAACGCCCAGACTGACAATATCATTGCGCCGATCCGGGGCAATACTGCCGAGTCCGCCGATCATAATCCCGAGACTGCCGGGGTTGGCAAACCCGCATAGCGCATAGGACATAATCAGCATACTTCTCGAACTCAGCGCGCCCTCCGGCAGATTCCGCATATCCACATAAGCAATAAATTCATTTAAAATGGTTTTTGTTCCCATAAGTGATCCGGCAATATGGGCTTCCTGCCATGAAACCCCCATCAGCCAGACAACCGGGGACATGATCCATCCAAATATTCGCTGAAGTGTGATCGGCTCGTTATGAATATGAGGGAACAGCGCCATCATAAGATTCACCAGATGCACCAGGGCAACCAGTACAACAATCATGGCAATGATATTTAACAGCAATTCAAGTCCCTGTGTGGTCCCTCTGGTAATCGCATCCATGGTGCTGTTGGCCGAATCTACTGCTGTTAATTCTCCACAGGTCAGATTACCGGTTTCCGGGATCATAATTTTTGACACCACAATGGCGGCCGGCACACTGATAATGGAGGCCGTCAGGATATGACCGATGACATTGGGAATGACCGACGCCAAAATACTGGCATACAAAACCATGACAGTACCGGCAATAGTCGCCATACCACTGGTCATCAAGGTAAACAGTTCACTTCTTGTCATCTGTTTTACATAGGGACGAATGAGCAGCGGTGCTTCCACCATGCCGACAAAAATATTTGCTGATACCCCCAGGCCTTCGACCCCGCCAAGCCTCATGGTTTTTTCCAAAAACAGGGAAAAGCCCTTAACGATCTTCGGCAAAATCCCCCAGTAAAAAAGAACTGCCGACAAAGCGCTGATGACCAGAACCAACGGCAGCGCCTGAAACGCAAGGATAAAACTGGCATGTGGAAACCTGACATCATAAGGGGGGTCACCGCCGCCGACAAACCCGAATACAAAAGAGGTTCCCGCGCTGGTGGATTCCTGAAGCGCCATTACCACTTGGTTTAAAAACACAAACGAGTTGGTGACAAACGGAAATTTTAAAAGAACCACCCCCAGTGCAAGCTGAATAATCATCCCCACAATAACAATGCGAACCGGAAA
>CAZQLG010000038.1:12005-14344 GCA_964594105.1 uncultured Desulfococcus sp.
TTTATCGATGTCACGCCATGACGATACTCATTGACCAGCGCATCATCAACAGGCAGGCAAAACTGCTCATAAGCGCTTAATCGGTCGTTTCGCATACAGGTCTGTGGAAACCGGGCCACCTCTTTTGCCAGTTTTTCAGCTTCTGCGCGGCTGGTGCCGTCTTCAACAACACGGTTGGCCAACCCTATGGTCAGCGCCTCTTCTGCGTGAACCGGCCGCCCCGTCAGGATCAGATCCAGGGCCCGGCTCAATCCGATTAACCGAGGCAGACGAATGGTGCCCCCATCAATTAACGGAACTCCCCACCGACGGCAAAAAACACCGAACACCGCACTTTTTTCCATAATTCGCAGATCACAAAACACGGCCAGTTCGAGGCCGCCGGCCACGGCATAACCGGATACCGCAGCAATCACCGGTTTGCTCAAACACATTCTGGAAGGCCCTAAGGGGGCGTCTCCTGTTTCTTCAAACCGGTGGACCCTTTTGGGATCGGAAATGGCCGTCAGGTCAGCCCCGGCACAAAAATTACCCCCTGCCCCATAAAGAACCGCCACATCCGAATCATCATCTGCTTCAAATGTCCTGAACACATTGGCCAGTTGATCTGCGCACGGCCTGTCTATAGCATTTCTGACTTCCGGGCGATTAATAATAATGGTGAAAATCCGGTCCTGTTTTTCAATTTCAATAGACTTGCGCATCGTTTTTCAACATCCTATTTTTCTGGTTTCTGAAACACGCCAAAGACAGTCCGGATCCGGTCCTCAGTTAAATTCCGAAAAACGTTTTTGGATTTCTCAGCAGCCGTCCTGCCCATCAGCAGAGAAATCCCCGGGCGGGACCTTTTTTTTCCCGGCGCCTCAGCCCCAAACTTCTTATCAGACATTTTTCCTGAATGCCGGCCCGGGTCAGCGCCTGACGCTGCCCTTATCTTTGCAATGGCCTGAAACCATTCAATTGACGCATGAGAGGCATCCCTCCATTGCAATTCTTCAAACCCTGATTTCTTCACACGCCCACGAAGGTCATCCGGGCTTAACAAAAAGCTCATGGACGCATCCCCTGCCCAGGGCACGGGAAAATATGGCGGCACATTGGTCCCGGCGCAAATCTCATACAATGCGAACCGGCCGCCGGGCTTGAGAATACGAAAAACACTGTCAAACAGCGTTGTTTTGTCTTCTATGTTCATAATCGTATGCAGCGTCCATACCCCGTCAAACGTTTGATCTTCAAACGCAAGATTGTCCATGTCGCCCTGCTGAAAATTTACCTTGTGAGACCAGCCGGTATGCGCTGTCAACATGGTTGCGGCTTCACAGTATTCTTCCAATAAATCAATCCCCGTGACATGGCATCCGAATTCAGCGGCCAGGACACGGGCCGGGCCACCGACACCGCATCCAAGATCAAGCACCCGCATCCCTTTCTCAAGTCCGCTGAAACGTGCCAGTTCCCTGGTGGCTTCGCGGCCCCGGATATGAAATTCATCAAAGGATTCTGTGTCTGTGTAATCTTTGATCTCCCGGCCGGTCCGGTTAAATGCTTTCCTGATACTGGACCATAGGTCCGCCTGTTGATAATGATCTTTTATCGCTTGTTGATTGATTATTTTTTTCATACTGACACGCTAACCTGCTAATCTGTTATAAAAAAAACACAACGGCTACCATATGATGCTGACCACCAAAATCCATATTTTTCAAATAAATTAAACGTTGATTCTGCCCCCACAGGGATATATCCTATGAATACAAACAACAATTTTATAGAATAACACTTAAATGCTTTAAAAATACGCTTCAATAACATTTTACATAATATTAAATAAAAACCTTCCAACAGGGTGATAAAATGAATGGAATATATAATATCAACAATGATATAGCAAAAATCGCCAAAGAACATACACTCATCACGGAATATGTTGTAAGCTTCAACAAGAATTTAAAAAACCGGGACAAAAAATTTTTTAAAGGGATTGCGTCTTTTTTTAATTTTCTGGAAAAAGAGTTACTATCGCATTTCCGGTTTGAAGAGGTTGTCATTTTCCCGGCCTCACTCGTTGGCGAATCAAAATACGGCCATATATTAATGGTCATGACCCTGCAAAAAGAGCACGGCATGCTGGAAAATCGGCTTCAATCTTTGATGGCTGAGATTAAAAATTTACAGACATCCCATAAAAAACTGTCAAACGAACTGATCGAAGAAATGAGCGGTTTTTTTGATGATTTAAAAACACACGCCAAAAGAGAAATGACAGATCTTTTTCCAATGATGGATGCAAACCCGAAAGCCAAAGCCCTTATTGAGGTGTATGCTAAAGAACTGAC
>CAZQLG010000039.1:0-13917 GCA_964594105.1 uncultured Desulfococcus sp.
ACGACATCTCCCGGTTGAACGCCGTTGCCGGTTAAAAAAGACGCAAACCGGCACGACATTTCGTCCAGTTGCCGAAAGGTGAGGGTGGTGCCCATAAAATGCATGGCCGCCCGGTCCGGTGCCGCTATCAGGCCTTCTATCAGGGCGTCGGTATAGGTTTTTGTCAGGATGTCGATGTCCGACGAAAGACCTGAATCATAGGCCTTTAACCAGGGTCTATCGTCATAATTGGTCATGTATGCGCTCCTTTTTGCAAAATGGATTGTTGTGGGACAATTGTTTTTTTATTTGTCGTAAGAGTCGTTGACGTTTCTTTCAGCTTTTCGCCCGTTGATGAAATGACTGATCAGTTAAATTTTAGTTTAAGATACAAGTGCTTAAAAATCAAATTTATTTTTTTGTATCCTAAAAAACGTTTCATGGTGACGAGTTACCACGGTATGAGAAAAGAACTTAATGATTATTTCAATCCAGTATGAATGAATTGGTTGGAAGGCCCGTATCCAGGGTGTTGCATCGGGTCATCGGCAATTTCTGTAAACGGTTTAACACCCATGCCCGCTTTTCTAATCCGGTTATCTTGACCCATTAATTGACTTTTTTTTTGTTTTAACGTTAAAAAGAGTTTGGCAGGAATCGAAAGAATAATGGCATCAGGTTATCCGCATCATATCACCTTTCGGGGAATCCATTTATGACACAGCAAATTGATAAGGCCGTCGCAGCGGCGTCAAGGTTTGTAAACAGCACCAACCAGAGTGTCTTTCTGACCGGCAAAGCGGGTACGGGAAAAACAACGTTTTTGCGTGATATCAGTCGTCGAACCCATAAAAATACCATTGTTGCTGCCCCGACGGGTATTGCCGCCATTAATGCTGAAGGCGTTACCCTGCATTCCCTGTTTCAGTTGCCATTTGGCGCTTTTATACCTTCGGATCAGTTTCAGTGTGAGCAAGCGCCTGCTTTTCAGCTCAATACCCCCCGGTCGCTGCATCAGCAGCTAAAAATGTATACCACAAAACGGAATCTGTTAAAAAAACTTGAATTATTGATTATTGATGAAGTGAGCATGCTGCGTGCCGACCTGCTGGATGCCATTGATTCCGTGTTGCGGCGTGTCCGGCGGCGGCAGGATATGCCTTTTGGCGGTGTGCAGGTCCTTTTTATCGGTGATTTGATGCAATTGCCGCCGGTCGTTAAAGCGGCTGAGTGGCAGGTTTTAAAACAGTATTATCAGACGATGTTTTTTTTTGGTGCCCAGGTTCTACAGGCCGAAAAACCGTTATATATTGAGTTAACAAAAATATACCGGCAAACAGATAACACGTTTATTTCCGTGTTGAATCACCTGCGCGACAATCAAATGACGCCGCAGGATGTCGACATTCTAAACCGGTGTTATAAGCCTGGATTTTCACCCGCAGCCGGGGATGTGGATAGGGACGGGTATGTGTATTTGACCACGCATAACTATAAGGCGGACCGGATCAACAAAGACGAATTGATAAAGCTCGAAGGCCGCGAATTTAAATTTAATGCCGAAGTGGAGGGCACTTTTGATGCGCATATTTATCCGGTGGACCCGGCGCTGGTGTTGAAAAAAAACGCCCAGGTGATGTTTATCAAAAATGATCCGTCCGGGGAAGGGCAATTTTTCAACGGCAAAATCGGCAAAGTGGCCGCCTTAAAAGACAGCGAAATCAAGGTGGCGTTTCCCGACGGGGCCCCGTCTGTCTGGGTGGAGAAATATACGTGGGAAAATAAACGTTTTACAGTCAACAAGAAAACCAATGAAATCGAAGATAAAGTGGTGGGTGCCTTTGTGCATTTTCCCTTAAAGCTGGCCTGGGCCATTACGGTGCATAAAAGCCAGGGATTGACGTTTGAAAAAGCCATTATCGATGTTTCCCAGGCGTTTGCCGCCGGACAGGTATACGTGGCATTTTCCCGGCTCACCGATTTAAACGGGCTGGTTCTGACATCCCCGTTTCAAATGAAGGACATTCCGCAGGCACCTGCTCTGCAGGAATTTGCCAGCCGGACAAGAGATACAGACAGTTTGAACGAACAATTTCAAATTGCATCCGCATCGTATTTGAGTGAACAAGTAATGCGGGCCTTTGATTTTAAAGGGCTGTGCATGGAATTTGATTATCATTTGCGCACGTATACCAAAGATGCCAGCCGTTCGGAAAAGCAAAATAGTATAGCCTGGGCCCAAACCCTCCACGCTGATTTGCAACCTGTAAAACAGGTAGGTGACAAGTTTTTAAAACAGCTTCACCATATTTTTCAAGCCGCTGACGAAAAAGATTCTCAATACCTGCACGAGCGCGTTGGTGCCGCGAAAAATTATTTTGAGCCCATTTTAAATGGATTTTCAAAACAGATTGCCCAACATGTCGCGGAACTGAAAACGCAGAAAAAGGGCGTCAAACAATATATTCGGGAATTACAGGATCTGGACCTCATGATTTACGGTCAGCTCCAGAAAATTTATAAATCCATATCGCTGATTAATGCCTTTATGCGTGATACGGAACTGACAAAAGCCTCGGTTGATAATCCGCCGCGCAGGGATGCGGTGTTAACGGCCGGTGTTCCAAAAAAGAAAGCCCAGCAGCAGAAACAGCAGCAGAAACAGAAACAAAAAAAGGACAAGCCGGACACAAAAGCCGTCACGCTGCAGATATTTAACACCGGTAAAATTATCAAAGAGATTGCCGTTGAACGGTCTTTGGCCGTTTCAACCATTGCTGGCCATCTGGCCTGGTGGGTTGAACAGGGTGAAATAGACATAAAACAGCTAATGCCGAAATCCGAGATTGATGAAATCCAGGCCGCTTTTAAAAAACTGGATACCATTCATTTGTCGCCGGTCAAAGAATTGCTGAACAATAAATACGATTACGGTAAGTTAAAATTTGTTGCTGCGTTTTTAATGAACCGGCGAACGCGTGATTAATGGCATCACACAGTCACCCGTTTTTGACGCCTGGGCCGCGGCATGCTGAGAATATATTGGTGGGATAAATCGAAAAACGACTTATAGCTTACCGTGAATGCCAAATATGCTTACCCCGGGCACTCCGGTAAATTTGTTCTAATCGGTAAGATTGAAAAGAAATTTTATGATTAGCCGCCGACCCACGCAGACAAACGCAGATGCAAATACAAATTATTCGGCGTCTGTCTGTAATGCTCTTTTTTAATATTTATTACGGAATTAAACATATAGGATGGGGGTATTCAGCTTGAAAAGATAAGCCGTCTGCGTCAATCTGCGTGGGTCTGCGGCTAATTTATTGTTTGAAGGGGGAACGCCGAGGTGGTTTCCTGAGAACATAGTTATATTCCTATATAGAACAAAAATACCCTGCCCGGGCACTGGTGGTAGTTGTATTAACGTAAATAAATTGATAAAGAGTATAAAAATATGGTTATCATAAATTGGAAAAACGCCATTTCAATTCAAAAAGAAAGTGTTGGAAAATGAAAAAAAGCGTGTTGTTTGTTCTTTTGGTCTTAATGGTCCTGCTACCTTCTCAAGCCTTTTCATGGACGTGGACGCCGCTTCAGGTGTCAATTTGGGAACCGGTTCAGCTATTTCCCGAAAAGTTTGATGTTTACGGTATGCGATTGAATCTTGGTTACGGGAGCAATCAGAACCTGACTGGCCTTGATGTCGGCGCTGTTAATGTAATAACAGATAAGCAGAGAGGGGGGCAACTGGGCCTGATAAATCTGTCTGAATATTCACTGGGTGTGTGTGCAGGGGGGATGAACTATACGACCAAGCTCCGTGGAGGGCAGGTCGGACTGCTTAATACTGCTCAGGATTCTTTGGTCGGGTTACAAGTGGCTGGTTTTATTAATCTTTCCGATCATGTGAAAGGGATGCAGATGGTCGTGCTTTTCGGCAATGGCGCTGTTCAGGTTGACGGGGCTCAGGTGGTTCTGGTTGGATATAACTTAACAGATTATGTGAATGGTGTTCAGGCATCCGTATTTGGGTTTAATTATGCCAATGAATCCGTTTATGGAATGCAGTTTGCCATGTTTTATAATTATGCAAAAAATTTAAACGGGCTACAGCTGGGTCTTGTTAATGCATGTGAAAGTCTGTCCGGCGTTCAAATCGGGCTGGTGAATATTATCTGGCAGGAAAAAATGTCTATCATGCCGTTAGTGCATTTTAATTTTTAACTGGCGTCAGTTTATAATCTATTAATCTAATTTGTTTAACACAAGGATTGTTCAATGAACCTGAGAACTTGTGTTTCGCCATCTGGAAAATTTATATATGGAATTCACAAGCCCGGTTTTCATGTCATCAATATGCGGGAAAATGATTATATCACCCCGCTGGGTTTTTTTGCCGATAACATCCCGATTGCGAACCAATCGAATTTTCCGCCCGGGGCAGTGAACGAGCCGAACGCGGATATTATTTATGAAATTCCCAATCCCTTTCCGTTTCGCGGGGTCACATACATTGCCAAAAGTTGGGCAACGAAAAAAGCGAAGAACCCCTCCTCCATCATGCTGTCGAATCCGCCGGAAGTTTCTTTTTCAGATACGATCAAAAAGTGGTTTGCCAAGAATCAGTTAACGTCGGAAAAAAAAGACGTGATATTTCAGACATTGCCGAAACCGCTTCAGCTAACGATTGCCGGTACATCAACCGACCCGGATGATTTAATTTGCCTTGCCGGCCTTTCATGTGAATTTGTTTTTGATGAAAATTCACATCAACCTTGCGGATTGAGATATCAAAAAAATGAAAAAGGCCGTCCCTACCCGGTCATAAAAGATAAAATGTTATATGCGGTGGTTGCCAATAATCCCAGTCTGCCGGATGATTACAAACGAACGATGGCCTTAAAACCGGGGGTGCAGGGCGGGAGCGAAATTGTTGGTGAGTGGAGCGACATGTCCACTGGCGGTCAAACCCATGTTTTTGAATATCTGCGCAGAAACAGTTATATCCCGTGGGGACACTATGCGGCAAATATGGCGGATGACGCGGTGCGATACCGGGTCAATGATTTGTCGGAAACCGATATGCGTGCTTTGCGCCATCTTTATTATCAGCGGACATTTGTCCGGCTGGTCCAAGGACTTGGGGTCTCCATTGAATGTGAACGGCGATGTCTGTCGGAAGAAGAGCTTGAAAGTCTTCGGCTGCAAATTGTTGACGCACTGAAAGCGACGTTTAAGCGGGATAATTTAGAATTTAATCGCACGTTGTGGGGCTGGAATTTTGGATTCGACTATGCCCCCAGCCAATATCGGCTGCATGCGTCTCATCAGCAGATTCATCAGCAGTATGCCATGGTGCCGACGACGGTGCGGGCAGATCATTTGACAGCCGATCCGGACCAATCCGGCAATATGATGTCTGCTTTTGCGTGCGGGGATTTAATCGCTGACTTTATCAGTCAATACCGGGAGCAGACCGGTCAAAATTTTTTTGAAACTTATATCCAGGCGATATACAATAATCAGCGGATGGACGGTAAAAACAAGGACCGCAGCCTGGTCATTTATGAAGACACTCATGTCATGCTTTTTGTACCCAAAGCTCAGACCTCACAATGGGAAATCCAGATGATGACCCTCAAGCCTGTTGGAAATATTCTTGAAGCAGATTTAAAAACGCGGCGTGCGATTGATCATGCGATTTTGTCGGCCGTCCAGATTCTGGAAAAATTAGGCGCAAAGATGATTACTTGTATTGAATATTCAAAAGCATTTGATGCGGATGACAACGATCAGCGTTTATTGTATTCATTTTTGCCGCGATTGCCGGAATCCCCCGGCGCATTCAGTGAAGCGCAGTTACGGTGGATTAACGGTCATTATCCGGAAGATTTTGCCGCTGCCTGTAGGATGAAAATTTTTTGATCTGCTACTTTTAATTGATTGTTTCGGTGGTGGTGTTAAGTCGTTGAGTTATTTATGGAGTGCCCTTTTTTTATTTTTCTTGTGATACAATATATTCGGAGGGTCTACTCGTGATTGACGAGCTATTCTTTCTAATTGTCAGGAATGACTGTTTGTATCAAATTGTTTTTATTAAAATCATTTAAACAGGCAGCAATGATATGATTCAAACTTTTATCTCATGGATCGCGCCCAAAGATATTGATCCCCAAATGCTTCGGATAACAGAAAATTATCTGGCAGGTTTGCTGATTCTTTTTCTCGTTTTCTTTTTATGGATTGTTGGTCGAGTTTCTATCCGCTGGATTCAGCTTATCGTTACCCACCGTAAAATAAGAAATTTTAAAAAAAAATCTCAGGATTTAAAAAGTATCAGAAGTTATCTCAAAGATAACCTGTTTAAAAAGAAATCATGGGCCAAAGATGGGTTTGAAGCATTTTGTGTGGCATGGGATGAGTCACGGCCTAGAAATGAAGATAAAGCGATAATGCCAGTTCGCCTCAGAGAATTTCTGACTCCTGAAATCGTGCTTGATGGAGTTAGAAACCGAAGACTGGCTGAGGCTTTTCCCGGGATATTTGTTGCTTTAGGTATATTTGGAACATTTCTGGGACTGGTTCTGGGACTTCAGGGGCTTGAATTCGGCAAGCTGGATACACTGCAAGATGGTGTGGGGCAATTGATCTCCGGTTTATCTCTGGCATTCCTTACATCTCTGGCAGGTATTGCGCTTTCCATAATATTTTCATTTTTTTATCGCATGGCGATCAGCCGTCTTGAGCGTTCTTTTCTGGCACTTGATACAATTTTATGCAGGTTTTACCCCTATAATTCACAGGAACGATATGTACGCCGTCATTATGAACTTCAGGCCGGGATTAAACAGGGGCTTCAAACGCTTGCTACTGATGTTGCAACTCAAATTACGGGAACAATCAGTTCAAAGTTAGGTGATGCCCTTGATGAACACTTTCTGCCGGTTATGAAGGACTTTCATGTCTGGATGCAGGCGTATATGGAAGATAATAAAAATCAGCAAAAAGAATTATCCAATGAATTTAATCAGAACCTGGTTAAACTCAGCAAAATTATTTCAAAACACTTTGAAAACTCCCAGGATAAACAGTCCGAAGCGATGGGCAAAGTTCTGCAGCAGTATTCCGAGACATTGACCGGGACTTTTCAGAACCAGTTTGAAGCAATGAGCAAGATTATCGAAGAAACAACAAAATCCCAGCACGAAATTAAACAGCAACTTGTGGGATTCAGTGAAATTTTGCAAAGCCAGCTAAAGTCCCAGGGGGAGATGATTGAAAAAACAAACAGAGCGGGTGAGATTCTTGGCCAGAGCCTGGATAGTTTGGAGTCCATTGCACAAAAACTCAAGGCCTCGGCAGATGATATTAGCTCTGCAGCGGAATTACTTGAAAGGTCTGCTGTGTCAGCCAAAGAAGGGCAGGAAACCCTTAATCAAACCATGCTAACCCAGATCGATGCCATGACCCGAACCCGGGAAGAACTGGATCGGGCATGGGAGACGATTACTGAAAATACCAGTCACCTGGTCAGTCAGATCAGGCAAACGGTTGAAGAACTGACGACGGGGGTAAGCAAAAATTTGATCAAAGCACTGGATTCTTTTGACGGAAAAGTAGCAGAAGTTGTGGAACGTTTCAGCGGAACTTTGTTTGAGGCTGGAGAGACAATCTCGGAGATGCCTCGGCTTGTTGTGACTCTAAATGACAGTCTGGATTCTATCAACAAAGGAATTATTGATCAGAAAGATATCTTAAATGACATTCGAGAAACGTCTAAGGGAATGGTCGCAGAAAATATTCAGAAAGCTTATGATGCTTCAAAAGACCTTGGAACGTGTACGGAAAGCATCGCAGATACAGCATCCACGCTTCATCAATTTATTGAAAGCTTTAATGACAATATAAAAGTTACCGTAGAATCTTTTGCAAATAAAAATCAGCAGTCAATAGAAGAACTGGGTAATATGATCGGCAGACTGACGGAAGAACTGCAGAAAAGTCATAAGTTAATGGGCGAGGAAAACCCTATGACCAGAGCTTTGGAAAATCTGAATGAGAATTCCAAAGCCAAATCCAATGGTGACGGGCTTGCAGAGAAGATGGCCGCTGTTTGTACACAGCTTGAAAAAATGACTATAAATATTTCTAAGTTTTCTGGAAACAGTTCTAATGGTTTTGATCCGGAAATTATCAAGCGTATCACAGATATTGATAAGCATGTAGCTGGATTATCTAACGGTATGATGGACCAGGTGTTGCCTCGGGCAGACAACCTGAAGTCAGTTATTGATAGCATGTCAAAATCTTTGAATGGATTAAGGGCTGAACTGCAAAAAGATTCTGAGACATCTAAAATCAGCAGGTTTTTTCGGAAAGGGCGTTAAACGATGATCCCTGGTCTTAAAAATAATACCAATTCATGGGCAAATCATCAGCGCTCTACCGCTGAGACATTCTGGGCATCATACAGTGATTTGATGGCCGGGCTTTTGATGATCTTTGCTCTCACAACAGTAATGACTCTTCTGGATATTGGTCATCGGTTTGTGAAGCCTACTGAGGGGGTGCGAGAATGGATGCAGATTGTTGATGCAATATGTAATGAAAAAGAACTTAAAAATATTGAAAATGTGGAAGTGAATCCGAAAACCGGTGCGTTGGTGATCAGTGAAAAAAGTCTTCGATTCGGATTCGGCAAAACAGACCTCGGTGAAGAGGCTAAGAGTACGCTAAGGCTGGCAGTCCCCAAATACATGGAAATCGTACATCGATATCCAAAATTTTTGGATCGAATTGAAATAATTGAAATATCAGGCCACACAGACAGATTTGACAAAAATAACGGAAACCCTTGGTTTTCAAGGGAGCGGGCTGGGCAGGTCTTGTCATTTCTTTTAACCGAGCCAGCCATGGCCCCTTATTTGGATATATTGAAAGAAAAATCTGTCACTTCAGGTTATGCCGCGACTATTTTTCCTGAGAGCTGTGAAGAAGATAGGTGTGCAGAAGCCCGGCGGGTTGAAATTATTATTCGGTTAAATGAAACAGACGCCTTAATCCAATTTTTAGAAATACTTAAAGATGTAATCAGTTAAACATTATTATGATTGAATTCCATCCCCATAGACTTGCTGAAGCCCTTGAAAGAGTTCAAAAGGAGCATGCTTCGAGGAGGGGGGATACTCCTAAAATTAATAAATCTGTGGTGGATGAAGTCCGTGAAACGCTTTCTGAGGTAGAATTTACAAACCTTGATAAAATAATTTTTCATTTTGATTTAAAACGCCTGCTTGCCTGTTTAGAGATCGTTTCTGTTGATCGTGAAGGTGACATTGCAGATAAGGCCGCGTATGCAGTTAAGATGCGACCCAAAGTGACCATGATCACAGTTGCCTGGTTTAAGCTGATCAAAAATTATCCTCATCGTTTATTGGAATTTTTGCTAAATGAATTGATAAAAGAAAAGGGTGGCAATTCTATTGAAAAACACCCAAAGATTTCGAACCATGCAATACGCTGGCTGATGGATAGTGATCTTACGAGAGGGATATTAAAAGACTATCGAACAGTTCCGGAAAACCCTGACTTTGACGAGTACTTAAAAAAGCATTTTTTGAATGAGCAAGAGTCACTTTATGAAGTTGCATGGCAAATCCTTTTAATGCAAGGCACTGCCGTAGATATCAGAAAACAGAAACCCGGAAGAATATTAGAAATCATCGATACGGAAATTAAGTCTTCCACTTCCATTCAAATGGGGCAGAATTATTTGAATGAGTTAAAATTCGTTAAAAATTGGGATGAATCTATTATCATTTATATAAATAAAAAATGGGACAGACCGATTATTGAATCTAATAGTTCCATTTCTGAGAATCGTTTCTGGAATGATGTTTCAGGGCAAGCCAGGGAAGAATTCCATAGTTGGTTGATGCTCAAAGCAATCGATGATTTCTTCGAAGGAGAACGTGCAGATTTTTGGAGAGTTTATGTAAAACAAGCAAAGATGATGGATGTTCAGAAAATTCTTGATGGGGATGGGTTCTTAATGGCCTTTCGAACATTTGGTGTCATTGAGTTTAAAAACGTCGGTAACGCCGCCTATATATATCCAAAAATTGTATTTAATTCGTTTATAAGTGGTTCAAAACGATGGGCGACTAATCCAAGCTATTTTAAAAATAAATCCACGACAGCGAGATTAAAAAGTGAGCCATGGTGGGATGGCCGGATAATTCATCGGGATGGCTGGCAGATATTAACAGCAGAAAAAATTGAAAAGTTGATTGCTCAAAAATGAAAATATTTAGTTTGAAAAAAAAGGATCAGTTAAAATGCCGATTTACTGAAAAGGGTATTGTGTATTCATACTCCGGAAAGATTGATCCTGTTTTTCCGTTAAATGCAAATACCACTGAGACATTAACCAGTCTGTTTAACCAAGGAGGAATGTGGTCTGCGCTTGAGAGTTTATGGGCTGAGGGATTGCTTGATTCTTCTGAAAAGAATGTATTTAAAGTCCCTTATTCTGTGTATGATTTTTTAGAGGAAAAAGAAGACTCAGATCTATATGAAGCACTAAAAATACCTCCACCAGAGTCACTAAAAATCGAAGTTACGTCATCCTCCCATGTGGGCGATAAGGATTTTCGTTTATATGCTGAAGGATCTCATCCTGTGCATGGGCCTTTGCGAGAGGATGATCCTATCCGAAATGATCGTGTATTTATTTTGTCTGATGATTGTATTGTCCCGATTCCAAGACCTCAGGCTGATCTTTTTAATACAACAAAGGGTGATAATACTGATTGGGATAATATTGATAACAGAATGTCTTATTTTGCTGCTGTAAAGAAGGCAGCCATCAACACCGATGCAATAATTGATAGCTATATTGCTGATGAAGATTATGAGTTTGCCGAAAATGCTGGAATAGACCTGGTAGAGCGCGCGCCTGATGAGATTCAACTGATCCCTAAAATTGAAGGTATCGAAAAGTTTAATTTCAATGAAGAAGATTTACTGAATAATATTATCCCGACGGTTATATCCAAGCCAATGCCAGGCCTGAAACGCAAGCGGATGGTTTTAGGAAAGCCCTTAAAAGATCAGTTGAGGCAATTACCTCAAAATGGAATTGTTCAGGGATCAGACGTCCCAAGACTTCTCACCCAGCCGGAAACGATTATTCCGGAGGGATTTGATATGTCTCTTTTTAGTGAGCGTGTCAAAGGTATCCGAACGCGTGTCTATAATTCCCGGCCATATATTCATGTAAATAAAAATAAGGGCGGCTGGTTTGATGGAATCCCCGGTGTCGAACTTGATGACTGGTCGCCAGCCTCTGAAGATACTGCTGATAGTCAGGATTCAACTTCTCCTCCAGGAAATTTATCTGAAGAAACCTACCGGAAACTGGCACAACAGGCAAAAGAAAACGGTGATGAATATGTTTTACATGAAGGAAATTGGATTCGTATTGATCCTGAACTATCAGGTAAATTTGAACGCACCCTGGATCAGTTAGATAGTGAGGGAGGCACATACCGTATACCGCCCGGATCGATTCTGGATATTTATGAAAACTTAGAGTTGTTGGAGTTTATAGACAAGAAGACAATTCCTGATCTTGATGATCAGCTTCCATTGGATATTGAAAAAATAGCACCACCAGACGCTTTTAACGGGCAGTTTTATCCTCATCAACTTGATGGGTATCGGTGGTTATATCGTTTGTCTAATAATTTAATAGGTGGCCTTCTTGCTGATGACATGGGATTGGGCAAAACAATCCAGGTGATAGCGCATTTTCTTAAACTGAAAGAAGGTGAATTCATTGGGCCTCATCTAGTAGTTGTTCCCAAAACTCTTATCGTTAATTGGCAGCGTGAAATTAATCAATTCTCAAAAGGGACTCTCTCAACATATATTTGTGATAGCTCAAGCTGTAGATTTGATGAAAGCTATTTAAGCCAGTTTGATGTGGTGGTGACGACATATGATACGTTGCGGAGGAATCAGGCACAACTGGGAACGGTGAGTTGGAATATGGTGGTTTGCGATGAAGCCCAGTATGCCAAGAATCCTACAACTCAGCGAACATGTGCAGTAAAGGCTCTAAAAGCAAAGCATCGTGCCGCATTAACAGGAACGCCTGTTGAGAATGGTTTAATCGAGTTCTGGTGCATTATGGATTTTGTTCAGCCGGGTTTGTTGGGTTCCTGGTCTGATTTCAGGCGTGATTATGAACGTCCAATCATTGAGGGTGATGATAAAGAGCGTGAATCTAAAATCAATACACTGCTGGATAGTTTAAAGGGGTATTACCTGAGAAGAATGAAAGAGGATACCCTTGATTTGCCTCCAAAAATCATAGAAATCCGTGAAACCAGTCTGTCTGATGAACAGTTTGAGGTCTATAAAGAAATTGCTGCCATGGCAAAAGCCGGTGGCAGAGGGGCAATGTTAGCGGGGATAGGCAGACTGATTAGATTTTGCGCCTATCCAGAAGCAGAAGGGTATAATCTTGGTTACGGTAATTGTCCAAAAATGCAATCAATGATCGAAATCCTTGAAGAGGTCAAACAGCTTGATGAAAAAGCAATTATATTTACTGACTTCAAAAAGGTTCAGCGCGGGCTCCAGGATAATATCCGAGATAAATTTGGGATCTGGCCTGATATTATCAATGGAGAGATCACCAATAACCGGCAACAAATAATTGATATCTTTTCTCAAAAAAACGGGTTTAATGTCATTATCCTTGGTCACCAGGTGGCTGGAGTCGGATTGAACATAACATCATCAAACCACGTGATACATTATACACGGCCCTGGAATCCGGCAAAAGAAAATCAAGCCACGGACCGAGCCCATCGAATCGGCCAGAATAAGCCTGTTAAAGTTTATTATCCCATCGTAAAGGATGATCGATTTAAGACTGTTGAAGAACGCCTGGCAGAACTTATTGAATCAAAATCAGATCTGGCAAGAGATGTTTTAAGGCCCACCAAAGATATGCAGATTAAGACTGAAGAATTATTGAATTGTTATGATATTGTAAGTTGAATGGGGTCCGAGCCTGCCTGCCACACACTTCCCAAACATTCCAAAAGGTGGAGATATTGGAGAAGAATTTGAGACTTCCCAAAAGAAAAAAGCAGAGCAGTAACGAGACAAGGCAGAACTTCAATTTACCCCTTTTCTTGCAACGGCCCAAGCTCGTTTCCCGGATGCACCGCCGAACAAACGACTTGAACTCCTGCTCAACCGTATGGAACATTCAGTGACGGAGGTTAATGACACTGCCAGAAAAATAGGTAAGGATCAGCGTGTGAATAATCAATGGCGTATTATTTTTATTTGGGATGATGAACGTGGAGCGGCGGATGGCATTTACCTTGATAATCATGCATACAAATGAGGTGTAAAATGATTTTAACCAAACGTCAACCTGTCAGTGTTGGGAAATGATCACTGAGGAATTTATGGTGCCTTTGGGGATTACTCAAGGGCAACTGGCTTCTGCGATGGGTGTTAGTCGCAGGACAGTAAATGAACTTTGTACCGGTAAACGGTCTATTACCGTTGACACTGCATTAATGTTAGCCAAAGTCTTCGGCAATACGCCAAATTTCTGGCTCAATGTACAGCAGCGAAATGATTTATGGACAGCATTACATTCGGCGAAGCGAATGAAAAAAATTGAAAAAGTTAGACCTATCCAAGAAGCAACAGCTTAAGCGGTTTCCGGTTATTATTCACCGACGGATTCTCCGTGAAAACCGACTGTATCACGGATGCCTCTAATGTTGCCAAACAGAATGTTGTCCTCCGGATCAAATTCCACCTTGGCCGTATATCTTTTCTATTTGTGTGTATTCATCGTGTTATCCCTGCTCTTGTTAAAAAAAACGGGCATTTCTTACCTGC
>CAZQLG010000040.1:0-12185 GCA_964594105.1 uncultured Desulfococcus sp.
CGATTCCGGGAATGTCGTTGGCCAGTCGATAAGGATCCTGCTGGATAATATCAAGTGCTTCGTTCCCGTATGCTTTATAAATTTTTCCGCTGTAGACAGGTTTAACGCCATTTTCCTGTAGAAATTTCATGATGGATGTCAGGCAATGATGGGATTGCCATTGGGAATGGATCAATGCGGCTTTTTTTTTGCCGATGCCGTTTATTTGAGTTAATTGTTCAGGGCTTTCTTCTATGATGGCAAAGGTGTGTTCCCCAAATCGGGCAATCATTTTTTCGGTTGTGGATGGACCGACACCACTCAGGACCCCGGATGCCAGATAGTTCCGGATGCCGTCAATGGATGCGGGAAGAAGGATTTCAGCGGTTTCAAATTTGAACTGCTGGCCGTAACGGGGATGCGTTGCCCAGTCTCCGGCCAGTTTGATGGTCTCACCCACAAGCGCTTTGGGCAGATGCCCCACAATGGTTACGGTGGTTTTGGGAAAGCCTGTTTTCAGGCGTCCGACCGTATAGTGATTTTGCTCATTATGGAAAGTGATATGTTCCAGGGTGCCTTCAAGTGAGATCATGGACACGACTATAAGTCCCAGGCCACAGTGCATAAATTCTCAAAGCCGTTTTGAACCAGAAGTTGTTCCATGTTCTGAGCCTGTTTGAGAGAGTTAAACCGGCCCACACGGACCCTGTAAAATGTCTGGCCGTCTTTTTCAGTTGGAACGACGTAAACATCCTGGGTGATTTCTTCAAGGGATATTTTTAATTTTTCCGCATTGTCCGGATCACCAAATGATCCCACCTGAATGGTGAAATCTCCGGTGCAATATACATTGTCCGGTATGCGATTGTCGGATTTTGTGAAAATTGCATCATCATTGCCCAGCGCCATGATTTCAACGGCTGCCGTCCCGTTTTTGATCATGCCAATTTCCGTTGCCGCACGAAAGGACAGGTCGATAATGCGGTCCCGGCAAAATGGTCCCCGATCATTGATCCGGACAATGGTTGTTTTTCCATTTTCGACATTTTTGATTTTAACCATGGTGCCGAGCGGCAATGTTTTATGGGCAGCGGTCATAGCATGCATGTTATAGATTTCCCCATTGGCGGTTTTTTTTTCATGAAATTGTTTGCCATACCAGGAAGCCACACCCTGCTGACGGAATCCGGTTGCGCTGTCTATCGGATGGTAGACCTTGCCGAATACTTCATACGAATTTTTGGAAAGACCGGTGACCGGCGCGTCCAATTCGGTGGTTCCGCAGCCGTATAAAACCGTTGCGGTTAAAATCAATACAGCCATAAATTGGAGATTGAATTGACCGGATCTTTTTAGTGGAATCATGAAATGAGATATTCTCCCAGCCATTTTTATCTGAATTCGGCTATTTGTTAAGTGCAATTTTTAAAACATCCTTCATATTATCCACAAAATGGAATTTGATGGCAGTTTTTACTTTTTTGGGCACATCAAGTAAATCTTTTTCGCATAATTTGGGCATAATAATTGTCTTGATGCCGGACCTGTGAGCGGCCAGTACCTTTTCCTTAATTCCCCCCACGGGCATGACCTGCCCCCTTAATGTAATCTCGCCGGTCATGGCCAGATCTTTGTGCGTAGTTGCACCGGTCAATACGGATGTGATGGCCGTCAGCATGGTCACACCGGCGGATGGGCCGTCTTTGGGGGTCGCCCCGGCCGGTACATGAATGTGAATATCGTGGGTTTGAAAATAGTCATCTTCAACGCCCAGGGATGCGGCATTGGACCGAATATAACTTAAGGCTGCGGTGGCTGATTCTTTCATGACATCGCCCAGCTGACCGGTGAGTGTCAATTTGCCGTTGCCCCGCATGGCAGTGGCCTCAATAAACAGGATATCCCCGCCGGCTTGCGTCCAGGCCAGTCCCATGACAACACCCGGGGTGGCCACCCGTTTTTTCATGTCATTGGTGATTTGAATCGGGCCCAGATATTTACCCAGGTTTTTGGTATTAATATCAACCGATTCTTTTTCTTCTTTTGCGATACTGGCGGCAACTCCCCGGCAGACATTGCCGATTTCTCGCTCAAGATTTCTTAAGCCGGCTTCGAGCGTATAACCGCTGATGATTTGCTTGATTGCCCCTTTGGTAAATGAAATATGCTCCGTTTTTAATCCGTTGGCTTCCCGTTGTCTGGGAATAAGGAAGCGAGACGCGATTTTTGCTTTTTCCTCCTGCGTATAGCCCGCCAGTCGCAAGACTTCCATCCGGTCCAATAATGCCGAGGGAATGGTATCCAGCATATTGGCGGTTGTGATGAACATCACCTGTGACAAATCAAACGGGACATCTAAGTAATGGTCTTCAAATGAAAAATTCTGTTCCGGGTCCAGAACTTCTAAAAGGGCGGATGACGGATCACCGCGAAAATCACTGCCCACTTTATCGATCTCATCCAACATGAAAACCGGATTGTTTGACCCGGCCCGCCGGATACCCTGAATAATCCGCCCGGGCAATGCGCCCACGTATGTCCGGCGATGTCCTCTTACTTCCGCTTCATCACGGATACCGCCCAAAGCGATTCTGATAAATTTTCGGCCCAATGCATTTGCCACAGAATGCCCAAGGGAGGTTTTCCCGGTTCCCGGGGGGCCTACCAGGCATAATATGGGCCCTTTAAGAGCCGGGTTGAGTTTTCGGACTGCCAGATATTCCAGAATTCGTTTTTTTGCCTTATCCAGGCCGTAATGATCAGTGTCCAGGACCTTTTGCGCCTTGATAAGATCCAGGTTGTCTTTTGACCCTTCATTCCATGGCAGTTCGGTGATCCAGTCAAGGTAGGTCATGGCAACCGTATATTCGGCAGAGGATGCGTGCATCCGGGAAAGCCGGTTAAGTTCGCGTTCCGCTTCTTTTTTGACTACTTCCGGGAGGTTTTTTTCTGTAATCTTTGCTCGGTATTCATCAATCTCCACGCTGCTGTCATCGGTTTCCCCCAGTTCTTCACGGATGGTTTTTAATTGCTGGCGAAGATAATATTCCCGCTGCTGTTTGTCCATGTCGCCTTTTACCTGGGTCTGGATCTTATTTCCCATTTCCAGTATTTCCAGCTGGTAGTTGACCATTTTCGTTACTTTGTTCAGGCGCTCTTTAACATCTAATGTTTCAAGTATGTCCTGTTTTTCCTGGGTGGTGGAATTGATGGTGGATGTTATCATGTCCGCAAGGATATCCGGCTCTTCTAAGGACTTTGCCATAGATGCGATTTCCGGCGGCAGGCCGGTAGATAGTTCGACGATCCGCTGGTACTGATTGATCAGGTTGGCCATCAGCGCCTCAATTTCCTTGTCTTTCACCCACTGGCTCTCAAGTTCACTGATACGGGCCTGAAAGTAAGGCTTTTCAGAGGTATAATCTGTTATTTTAAATCTCCCCAGTCCCTGGAGGAGCAACTGGGCTTTATCGTCATCTACTTTCGCCATTTTCAGGATCATTGCACTGGATCCAATGGTGTAAAGATCGTCAGATGTATAGTTGGTTTTTGCTTCTGTGAATTTTGAGGCCACAGTGCCGATGATTCTGTTTTTTGACATGGCTTCATCAATTAACTGAATGGATTCTTTTTGTAATACAATCAGTGGCAGAACCATTTTTGGAAACATGACAACATCAAACAACGGAAGAATAGGTAGAATCTCCGGGATCTTTTCATTTTCAAAGGATTCAGTTTGCGGCTTTTGATTCATGGGTTCCCTCCGGGTATATGTTGATTTGAAATTATTTTATGAAATAAATCATTATTTTTCTGTTGCTGATATCTATCAGCACATTGAATCGTATTAAAAAGCGTAAGAATCCAGTATGTTGAATTGTTTATTCATCAGATATGGGAATTCTGTAGCTGGTTTCATGCATCCGTTTTGTCAGATTAACCTGAAGCAGGCCTTTTTTGTAAGACGCAGTGACTTTTTCAGGATCAATCATGACCGGCAGGTGCATGATCCGTTCAAAAACACCGTATTGAATTTCCGCGAGCCGGTACCTGCCGTTGTCGGCAGATGGCAAAGGGGTCCGTCTGCCTGCGATTCTGATGGCCCGGCTGTTTATTTCAAGTTCCAGATCTTCCTTTGCCACCCCGGCGATTTCAGCGGTAAGCAGAATGGTATCCGGTGTTTCAAAGATGTCAATCGGGGGCTTCCATGAATTCTTGGCAAATGAGAACATGGGATTTATGGAGTGAAACATTTCGGTGATGGTTTTCTCGAATTTTGACCCCATTTGATCAAAATCATTGGTAAACCGAATTTTGATAAATTCCATGTGAGGCTCCTGATAATTTAAGGATTCGTTTTTTAATTTAATATGGAGATACTGTTTAAGACAGCATAAGAATATCACTTAAGCGGGAATTTGTAAAGGATGAGTGAAACCATACGAAAGGAATGGGGCGAGTATATCCCTGAAACTTTAATGGTTCGCGGATAATACCTTGACGGATAATCCTGTTCCATTTATTTTTTGTATAAAATCAGGTCGCTGATTGTTTTGAATGAATCAGTTCAGTGCATAATCTAAATTGAAAGGGTGAAGTGATGGAAGAAGCTGATATAAAAACAAGTCGTGAATCTACAAAAAAATACCTTGCTATAATTGCATTGATTGATGGAATTGGAAATCGTTTGAAATGGTCGGAAATTGTGTTCATTGTAATGAACCTGTTTATAATTTTTTCCATAATGGGTTTTTTGTCGATAAATGCCGGTCAACCCTGGAACCTGATATTTATGCTTTTTTTATTATTTACCCATGCCATCGGGATATCCATTAACGCATACTGGACAGCCTCCTCAACGAGGTCGCAGCTAAAACTCAAACTTCGGTATTTCCAGGCCCGTTATCTTGAACGAAAGCTGAATTGCAAAGGGGAAAATATAATTTCCGATGAATCGCTTTTTTTTAATCCTGCCATCAGAAAAGTTGAAAGCCCTGACGGAAAAGAAACGGCTTTTTATCCAATGACGGGTTTTTTACGAATGGACGGATTTATTGGTGCCGCCAAGCCAAGAGTCCTTTCATTGCTGATGCCTTTTTTGTTTTTTATTATTTACCTGTCATCTTTTGCGAATATTGTTTTTATGTTGTTCTGATTATAATCAAGGATGACAGTCCCGTAAAAAGTCGGATTTCGATGGCAAAGAAAAAAGGGGATATGGTAAAAGCCATAGCCCCTTTTTCCTTTTGGTGGTAGGCGGTAATGGATTTGAACCAACGATTTTTACCGTGTGAAGGTAGCACTCGCGTATTAAGTAAGATTAAGGTATTATTTCAATAATTTAACTTCGCTTAAATTTTGTTTTAACCGGATTCTGACCGGAACGCTCATACATATCTGTTAATTTTTCTTCCTGCACCTTGGCATAATGCCGTGTCATTCTCATAGACGAATGCCCATAAAACTTTCTTACCGCTTCCATGTCGTACCCACGTTCAAGTAATCGCATTCCCGCTGAATGTCTGGTTGCATTTTTTAACTTTATCGGTTTGAGGTCTGCATCCAAAACGCTTTGAAGGATGTTGATGACTGTTTCCGGTATGCAATCGGGTCAAAAGAGCCTTTGTTTTGCTTGTGGCTTGCCATCCTTGCTCGGAACTCGTTAATGGTCGTTACAGCATCAGGTTATATTTTTCTATCTTATTATACAGCGCCTTCCGGCTGATACCTAATATCCTGGCTGTATGGCTTTTGTTGTTCATGGTGACGTTTAAAGTCTCCGTAATAAGCTTGATCTCTGCCTCTTCAATAGAGTCCCCGACTCTTATATCTACCGGATGACTGTTTCCGCTGCCTTCTAAAAGTCTTTTGGGGAGATGTTTTGGCAGGAGCACCTTTTCGGCGCACATCACCACTGCCCTGTGGATGATGTTCTTAATTTCCCGGACATTTCCCGGCCATTCGTAAGATTCCATGATGGAAATACATTCCGGTGAGAGACCCATGATATTTTTTTGGTAAGCATCATTGAACCGCTTCAGATAGTAATCCACCAGAAGGGAAATATCTCCGGGTCTGTTTCTTACAGGGGGTATAATTATCGAAAAAACGTCGAGCCTGTAAAAAAGATCTTCCCGGAATTTGTTCTTTGCAACCGCAACAGCGAGATTCTCATTGGTTGCTGCAACCACCCGGACATTGGTTTTAATATTAACCGTTCCACCAATTCTGTTAAAAGACTGCGTCTCCAAAACGCGTAAAAGCGCTACCTGGTTTTTTTGATCAATGGTGCCGACTTCATCAAGAAAGACCGTCCCTTTTTTCGCTTTTTCAAAAGACCCTTTGTGACGCTTATATGCGCCGGTAAAGGCGCCTTTTTCATGTCCGAAAAGTTCGCTCGAGACCAGTTCGGATGGAAGCGACCCAAGGTGGATCGGGATAAACGGATATTCCTGTCTCGCACTGATCTGGTGTATGGCATTTGCAACCAGATCCTTACCCGTACCGGTTTCCCCACTGATTAATACGGAAATATCTGTCATGGCGGCCTGACGGACTTGTCTGAAAACTTCCTTCATAAGTCCGGAAGTGCCGACCATGTCATGGAATGACATTTTTTTGATATCATCTTTTAACAGAAGGTTCATTCCAAATTCAGGTCTGTTGTGAACCGCTGCGTCAATTAACATCTTGAGCTCGTTATCGTCTATTGGCAGTCTTGAATACTGGCATGAGCCGGTTTTCAACGCAGAGGATGCCGCTGTAAGATCTTTTTTTTCAGCAAGGATGATGATTTGTGTAATCGAACAATTATCGGATATGGTTTCTAAAAGGTCTATTGAGTGATAGATGTTGTGCCTGAGGGCCGAACCGTTGATAATAAGGATATCAAAAGTCATTTCTTCAAATTTCTCAAAGGCATGCCCAAGACTTTTAGCAAGGAAAATCCGGGTCGTCTGCTCACTGTAAATACGCCTGATTTGGTTGAAAACAACCTGGCCGATTTCCACGACCAAAATTTTTAAACTTTTCATATTTAAATTCATCTCAATTTCTTATTCTGCAATAACGAGTGTATAAAAAATATACAAACCAAAAACAGGGCTTCCGTTTTTTATCTGACAGCTGTTTTCATTGAAACATTGCATGATTGTTACACAATATTTGTAAATAAATACTTTTACTTTATATCTTACATATAACGCACCGTGTCAATAGTTTACACATAATACAACTGTATAAAAAAAACTGTATAAAAAATATACAACGCAACAATAAAACACGCAAACCCGTTCTTTATCCTTTTGTATCCATAATAATATCTCCTGTAATATCAAGCAGATGCTTATATCGGCGAATATGTGGCATGAATATGGCACTACAGGTATGATTGTTTTTGTATTTCAAATCTTAAATACCTTGCTCAAAGTTGAATTGAACCGGATTTAAGTGATTATAATTCTTTAATAAAATAGAATTTCCAAAGGAACTTGATTATGAGTAAGATTAGCAGCAAGCATGTATTTACATCAGAGTCTGTGGGCAGCGGACATCCGGATAAAATCTGCGACCAGATTTCAGACGCAATCGTTGATGCATGTCTTGAAAAAGATCCCGACGGTCGTGTGGCCTGTGAAACCATGGCAGGATATAATCTGGTTGCCAATGTGGGAGAGATTACATGCAATGGGTGGGAAGACATTAATCCGGAAAAAATTGCCAGACAGGTGGTCAATGAAATCGGATATGATGATGAACGTCTTTTGTTTTGCGGCGATAATTTTGAGTATATCAGCAGAATCCATGGCCAGTCACCGGATATATCCCAGGGGGTAACCCAAGGCGAAGGACTCTATGATGAGCAGGGCGCCGGTGACCAGGGAATGATGTTCGGGTATGCAACATCCGAAACACCGGAAATGATGCCCGCGCCTATCGCCTACAGTCACAGGCTTCTCAGGACGCTTGAGAACATGCGGCAATCAAAAGAAATTTCTTACCTCAGACCCGATTCCAAGGCTCAGGTATCCGTCGCATATAATCACGGCCGTCCGGAATTTATCAAATCAGTGGTAATTTCCCACCAGACCGATGAGGTGCCGCTGGAAAAAATTCGCAGGGACCTGATCGGAGTTGTCAAAAATGAGTTTCAATCCACCGGACTTCTGAAAAAGGATACCGAATACTTTATTAACCCGACCGGTACATTTTACCTTGGCGGACCCTATGCGGATGCCGGACTGACCGGAAGAAAAATTATCGTGGACACCTACGGCGGTGTCGGGAGCCATGGCGGCGGCGCTTTTTCAGGAAAAGACCCGTCCAAGGTGGATCGCTCGGCCGCCTATTATGCCCGCTATGCGGCAAAAAATATCGTTGCGGCAGGCCTGGCTGAAAAATGTGAAATTCAGGTAGCCTATGCCATTGGTGTTTCAAAACCGGTATCAATCAATGTCGATACTTACGGGACAGCGATTGTTGATGAATCGATCATTGAAATGATTGTCAAAGACAGTGAAATTTTTGATTTTCGCCCGGCAGCACTCATCGAAAACCTGAACCTGACAAAACCGAGAAACTGGTCCTATCGCCAGACCGCTGCATACGGTCATTTTGGAAGAGACATATTTCCGTGGGAACAGTCCGATAAAGTAGCGGCACTGCAAAAAGCGGCTAATATGGAGAAAGCGGCGTAGTGTCGTTTCATTTCAGATGCGACACTATTGAAAAGCTCTAAGTTATTATTTTTAAAGATTAATATACTTGATCAAAGTGTAAAAAGTAACCCCGATGGCTAAGTAAAAATTCCACCAATACCATAAAATTTGGCAAGGCGTAGTGGTTTTTCAGATTTGATATAATACAAGTTGTATATTGAGAAGCTGGAAAACCGCTACAACGCAGTAGATGGGACTTTTTACGACGCCATCATATTTAAACAAAAAAAGAGGACCCAATGATCTATCCTTATGAATTGGAAAGCGGCAAAGACTATCCAGTTAATGATGATTTCACGATTAACCATTGCGAAACACAAGGAAACGGTATTTATGTAGAACGCCAATTTAAAAAGGGAGAGATGGTTGCCAGAATGACGGGAATTACGGTGCCGTATATTCTTCAGCATACCCTTCAGATTACCCCCCACCTTCATCTTTATGACCCGCACTTTTCAGGACTTTTGTTGCATTCGTGTGATCCGCTTGTATGCTTAGATATGAACAAGCTTGAAATCTGGGCGTTGCAGGATATTGAAAAAGGAGAGGCGTTGACAATGGATTATGCCTCAACCGAAGATATATTATTCAGACAATTTCCCTGTGTTTGTGGTGCGATTAACTGTCGGAGATGGGTGACCGGTCGAAAAGAATCTATCAATGATTCAGGAAGAAAATACCTTCGAGACCAGGAAAGGAAGTGTGGATGATTCCACAAAAAGACCGTTTGTGGTGGGAAAGGGAAGATCTTTGTTATAAAGACGGGCATTTGTTTTTTTCAGGAAATTCTGTGACCGATTTAATCGGTTCAACCGGTTTAGCTAGCTTAACCGGAACTCCGGCTTTTTTCTATAGCGGACGCCGGATTGTTGCAAATATCGAGCGATTGCAGAAAGCCCTGAGTCAGCTTGATTCTTATAAAATTTATTATGCAATCAAAGCCAACCGGTTTGCCCCTGTCCTGACGTATATTAAAAGTACGGGGCTGTGTGGTGTGGATATATGTTCTCCGGGTGAATTACTGCATGCTTTTTCCTGCGGTTTTAAACGCAATGAAATTTCATATACAGCTCACTCAATGACCAACGATGAGCTGAGATTACTTGCCGATAATCCGGATGTGGCTTTAAATTGTGATTCCTTAAGTACCATCAGGCGATTGGGAAAGTTCTGCTCAAATCGTAAAATTGGCATCCGTGTTAACCCGGCTATGGGTATTGGTTACAGGGATAATGAAATCCTCAAATACAGCGGTGATAAAACCACCAAGTTTGGTATTTACAGGGAACAGTTTGACGAAGCGCTGCGGCTGGCTGCGGAGAATAACCTCATCGTGGATACAATCCATTTCCATACCGGATGCGGTTATCTGAACAATCAATTATCCATATTTAATGAAATTTTAGATGCCACGCACTGGTTTACGGACAAAGTCAAAGATCTGGCGTTCATTAACTTAGGGGGCGGGCTGGGGGTTCCCCATGACATGGATGACGCGCACCTTGATCTGGATGCGTGGGCTTCGATTATAAAATCCCATTTTGAAAATAAAGGGCTGACCATTTGTGTTGAACCCGGGGACTATATAGTCAAAGACAGCGGCATTCTGGTGCTGGAGGTCAATACGGTTGAGAGAAAACAGAAAACGGATTTTATCGGGGTGAATGGCGGGTTTAATCTTGCCATTGAACCGTCTTTTTACGGGCTGCCCTGTGAGCCGGTGGTTCATCAGCAAAAGACAGACAAGATGAAAACCGTTACGATTGTGGGCAATATCAACGAATCGCTGGATGTATGGAAAGAAAATTTTTCCATGCCGGACCAGATAAAGGAAGGAGACCCCCTTGTTTTTATCAATGCGGGCGGATATGCGTCTTCAATGATGTCTAATCATTGTATGCGGGGGGCGGTCTCAGAAAACATTTTATTTTGAAAAACTATTGCGCTTGATAATATGGCGTTAAAATTCGACTCAAAATGCTCATTTATAGGCATAAACTCCACTTTTTCGTCGAATTTTGCCTTATCTTCTCTGTGCTCATAACGTTTTTCAGCAACCTGTTAAAGGCTGATGGCGTCGTAAAAGAAATCCCATCTATTGCGTTATAGCAATTTTTCAGCCACTCAAGATACTACATAACATTTTATTTTAAAGGCAATTATGAATCTTAAAGAAGAAGAAGAAATGAATCTTGCAGCAAAAGATAAAAAGCACATTATCCATCCTTGGTCAGATTTGGGAAGTGATGCGGAGTCTATGATTATTGAATCCGGTAAAGGGGTTCATGTTTTTGATAATGAGGGCAATCAATATCTTGATGCGATCTCAGGTATGTGGTGTGTGAATCTGGGTTATGGAAATAAAGAAATGGCAAAAGCTATTTCAGACCAATGTGTTCAACTGGCGTATTATACGCCTTTTGGTGCCATGACAAGTCCTCCCTCTATCCGGTTGGCATCTGAACTCAGCGAATTAACCCCCGGTGATTTGAACTGTTTCCAATTTACAAATAGCGGTTCAACTGCTGTTGAATCAGCTATCCGGTTTGTTCATTATTATTTTAATTGTCTTGGCCAACCTGAAAAGAAACATATTATTTATCGTGAAAATGCCTACCATGGCAGTACCTATTTAACAGCTTCCCTGAACGGTAAAAAATGTGACAGAAGCTATTTTAATTATATTGACGATATGGTTCATGCCACCTCTGATCCGAATCCATATAAAAAACCAGAGGAAATGAGCATAGAGGATTTTTGTGATCTTAAGGTCAACGAATTACGGGATAAAATTTTAGAGGTAGGCCCGGATAAGGTGGCATGTTTTATTGCTGAACCGGTCATGGGTTCCGGTGGTGTTATTGTCCCGCCTCCGGGATATCATAAAAAAACATTGGATGTATGCAGAGAATACGGAGTGCTTTATATTTCTGATGAGGTTGTGACCGCTTTTGGACGGCTGGGGCATTATTTTGCATCTGAAGACGTTTTCGGAATAGTTCCGGATATTATTACCGTGGCAAAAGGAATCACATCCGGTTATCAGCCATTGGGTGCGGCAATCATTTCAGAAAAACTGGTCGATCAGATCAGCGGAGCATCTGCCAGTGAGAAATCTTATTATACCCATGGATTTACCTATTCCGGACATCCGGTGACGTGTGCGGCTGCCTTAAAATATCTTGAAATAATGAAGCGAGATAATTTAAATGAACATGTCCGTGAGGTCGGCGCTTATTTCATGAAACGTCTGAAAACCTTAAAGGAGCTTCCTATCGTCGGTGATGTCAGAGGTATTAATTTAATGGCGTGTGTTGAATGCGTGGTTTCAGATAATGAGGATGAGAACATCGCTGTTGCTCAACGAGTGGATGAATTTTGTCAGGCAAAAGGGCTGATTGTCAGACCTTATGAAAATTTATGTATATTATCCCCTCCTTTAATCATTGATAAAGCGGGTGCTGATCAAATTGTAGATACTTTAAGGGA
>CAZQLG010000040.1:12285-13628 GCA_964594105.1 uncultured Desulfococcus sp.
AAACCCTTTCAACGCATGCTGGAAGATGAGATGCCGGCCATTTCCGATCATTTCCGGTTCTTTGCAGGCGCTTCCCGCTGTATGTCCGGCAGTGCCTCGGGTGAATATCTCGAGGGGTTTACCAGTATGATAAGAAGAGACCCGGTGGGTGTGGTCGGGCAAATTGCCCCCTGGAATTATCCGTTAATGATGGGTGCCTGGAAAATTGCCCCTGCTTTAGCTGCCGGAAATACAGTTGTATTTAAGCCATCCGAGTGTACCCCTTTGTCAATTCTTGCGTTAGTGGAAGATATCCAAGAGATTTTTCCTCCCGGTGTTTTAAATATTGTCACCGGCAAAGGAAGTGTTGTCGGAAAACACATCGCAGATCATGACAACGTTCAAATGGTTTCGGTTACGGGTTCGGTAGAAACCGGAAAACAAATTTTACAATCTGCCACCTCGAATGTAAAGCGCACCCATTTAGAGCTGGGGGGAAAAGCGCCGGTAATCGCTTTTGATGATTGTGATATTGATGATCTGGTAGAAAATATTATGCTGTATGGATATTACAATGCAGGTCAGGATTGCACTGCTGCCTGTCGGTTGTATGTTCAGGAAAATATTTACCAGGAGGTTGTTGAAAAGTTAACTGCTGCGGTGAAAAGTATCAATGTAGATGACATCGGGCCGTTAATATCTATGGATCATCGGGAAATCGTCAGCGGTTTTGTAGAACGGGCGAAAAAAGTTCCCCATTTAAAAATTGTTGCTGGCGGTAATATAATTGATCGCGGGTGTTATTATGAACCCACCCTGATCGTTGATGCCCTTCAGGATGATGAGGTGGTTCAGGAAGAGATTTTCGGGCCGGTTGTTTCCGTCACCCGGTTTAAGGATACCAATCAGGTGATTGAATGGGCTAATGATTGCAAATATGGTCTGGCATCATCAATCTGGACAAAGGATATTCAAAAAGCGCACAGGGTATCCTCTATGCTTCAGTATGGCGTCACCTGGATTAATACGTATTTTATGTATGCATCTGAGATGCCGCATGGTGGATTTAAAATGTCAGGATATGGGAAAGACCTCTCCATGTATGGCCTGGAAGATTATACGGTTGTTCGGCATATTATGGTGAAGATCTGAGGGGGGATTAAGATTTTTACATATGATGCTGGTCCATCTTCTGGCTTGTCATTCCCGCGAAGCGGGAATCCAGTTTGTCTCGTTCCCACGGTCCTCCGTGGGAATGCATAATTCCTCCATTTCCGGACATTCGTAAGCCCAATAAAATTGATTCAATCGGTCAAGTCCTGATTTAAAGTTGTTACTTTTGCTATGATAATTTCTATTCTTTT
>CAZQLG010000041.1:0-13413 GCA_964594105.1 uncultured Desulfococcus sp.
GAGGGGTATTTAAAGTTTGATGGCTTCGTAAAAAGTCCAAATTCTTTGTTGCGCTGCATCCTTCGTTTCTTCAAAGTACGCTAAGTACGAATCATCACTCAGGATTTGCGCGCCTCGAATTTGGAGTTTTTTTCTTTGCCATCGGAATCTGACTTTTTACGAGTTTGTCAAAGTTCATTTTATATGTTTTTAAATGGTTAACTTGGCCCGACCCGTTCGACCTATTTTTTTTAAAGACCTTCGACAAGATCCTCTATTATGTTTACTGCTTTATCAACACTGATCTTTGTCATATTTAAAACCACTGTATAAAGGCTATTGCTATTGTAGTTTTTATGATGAATTTTTTTATAAAAATTTTGCCTCCTTTTATCGCCGCGCAATATCAGTTCCCGAGCTCGCTCTTTATTCATGTCATAATACTCTTGCAGAAATTTGATTCTAAAGGCCTTATTAGCAGTCAAAAGAACGTGTACGGCCTGTGGATGGTCCTTTAAAAAGTATTGCCCTCCTCGGCCAACGATTATAGTGTCGGCCTCTCTGGTCATCTCCAGCATAACCTCCTGTAATGTATCTACATAAATTTTCTCGTCAAGATAACCTCTGTTTTTCTCTTTTTGTAACTGATCGATATAACTTATTGAAACCAAACTGTTTATAAAATTCATCAATTGATTTCCTCTTTCCTTCTCAATGGCTTTTACCCAGCCGGGGCTTACCTTCGCTTTTTTGGCGACGGCGTTTACTACTTCCTCTTCAACTAACTCAAAGCCAAGTCTTTTAGACAACTCTATTCCTACAGTATGTCCGCCGGCTCCAAATGACCGAGCGATAGTAACAATGCGCATTATAATCTCCTTTATCTGGATAACCCATCGACATAAAAAGTAATCAATAATTTAAAAGATTTGATAGGCTGCCCTGAAACTATTAATAAAAATCCATATTATGCAATTTTAACTTTATCAACAAGACTGAATGATACCATGATATTTTATTATAACAGGCCTTGGGGTCGGGCCATTCGCCAATTTCTTTTCCGGGGATTCCTTATGTGTCATCGCACTGACAATCCGGAAGCATTGCTCCCCGGGGTTAGGGCCGTGGAAAAAAATAAATTACCCCATCTTGCTGGTCTTTTGCGCCGCCTTCTTTGTTGCGATGAAACGCACATATCTCGATATGCTTACTTCATCGCGCCTCGAATGCGGAAGCAAAATCCTTCGCCATCTGGGATACTTTATTTCTTCCACGGCCCTTAATTCTTTTTGACATACTTAATAAGGGTTGCTTTTAATGCTTCTGTTCTGACAGGTTTGGAAAGATAATCATCCATTCCGGCAGCGATACATTCTTCGTGATACTCTTTTGAAGCATGTGCCGTCAGAGCGATGACAGGTGTTTTATACCCTTTTTCCCGTATTGCGTTTAGGGCCCCGAAGCCATCAAGTGCGGGCATTTGAATATCCATTAGAATCAGGTCAAAATAATGTGGCGTGTCTAAAAAAGTTTTAACAGCGTCACGGCCATTGTCAGCAAGGGTGACTTCGCACCCGATTCTTTCAAGTAAAACTTTTATCAGTTTTTGGTTGTCCCACTGGTCTTCGGCGACCAGTACCCGGGTGTGTTCAAAAGAATTTTTATCCATCGTATTGATGCTGTCAGCATCATTTCTCATTTGTTTTGAATCAGATTTCTCTATTCCTTTAAGAACCTCGTCCAAGACCTGGAAAAGTTTTTCGCGCCGGACCGGTTTGATAATGGATTGATCAAACCCTGCCTTTGCAAAAAGAACGGGTTCTCGTTCAGATGAATATGACGCGGCAATTAATGGAAGTTTTGCGATCAATGGAGCCTTTGAAACCCTTATGCTTCGGGCGATTGTATATCCGTCCATTCCAGGCATGCGGGTGTCAATAATACAGCAGTCAAAGGGGTTTCCGGCGACAATCGCCCGTTCAAGGGTTGATATTACTTCCATTCCATTCCTTAGATCAGCCGTACGGATGTCAGCGGATATCAGCGCATTTTTAAGAATATCGAGATTGCTCTGGTTATCATCAACAATGAGAATCTGTTTGCCTGAAAAACCGGCGGTCGTTGTTTTCCATGAATCCACCTTGTCTGATTTTTCAAACCAGGCGGTAAAATGGAATATCGAGCCGGTGGTGATATCGCTTTCAACAAATATATCACCCTCCATGGCCTTTGAAAGCTTTTTTGAAATCGAAAGGCCAAGACCGGTGCCGCCATATTTTCTGGTAGTTGAGCTGTCAGCCTGCTGAAAGGGATCAAAAATTAAATCAAGCTTGTTGCCGGCAATGCCGATGCCGGTGTCCTTTATTCTAAAGTGAATCAGCTGCCGTCCATCAGATTCACCGTCCACTTCAATGGAAAGCAGAATTTCCCCTTCCTCCGTGAACTTTGTCGCATTGCCGATAAGGTTGAGCAGGATTTGCTGGACCCGTGTAGAATCACCTTTAACATATGAAGATAATCCGGATCCAATCTGGCAGACAAGTTCGATTGGTTTATCCCCGATACTTGGCCGGATCATCTCCAGTACATCGTATGCCAACAGTTCCAGAGAAAAATCAATCGATTCAAGTACCAGTTCTCCTGCTTCGATCTTGGAAAGATCAAGGATGTCGTTAATCAGGGTCAGCAGCGTTTCACTGCTTTTGGAAACGGTCTGCATATATTCGCTTTGCAAACTGTTTAAACCGGTATCTGTTAAGAGGTCCATAAACCCGATGATTGAATTCAGTGGTGTTCTGACTTCGTGGCTGACATTTGCCAGAAACTGGCTTTTGGCCTGATTTGCTTTTTTCGCATTTTTTGTCTGTAAATGGGCTTCTTTTATTGCTGCTTCCAGTTGTTGGTTCGTTTTATAAAGATCTGCCGCCCGTTCTTTTACCAGATCATCTAAGTGATCCCGATGCCTTTTCAGTTCTCTGTTTGTTTTCTTGTTCAGCTGAATTTCTTTTTCCAGCGCAATGTTTTTTGATTTCAATTCCCTTGCCAGAATTTCATTGTGTTCAAACACCCAGGAGAATCGCCTCAGCAGATTGGTTCCAAGTTGCTGGTCAAGCTTTTTTGAATCAAGATTGTTTTCGAGATTTTCAAGCCGTTCAAAGAGCCCAGTAATAATATTAAACCAGGGTTTCCACTCCTGAGGGATTTTTTTTATTTTTTCCGGTTCAACGTTTAGCCCTCTTTGTCGGCTGAATATGTATCGGGTCAGGTTCTTGGCCGGATTGATAAAACGCAGGTAAAGCAGCAGAAAGATTGAAACAAAAAGAATTGCCATGGCGGCATTAAGAACGCGGGTGTGGCTTGCAGGAAAAAATATTGTTCCTATAAAAATGACGCATAACAGTATAATCTGCAACCACAGAAGAAGTTCGTAACGTCTTAGAAACGCAGGAAAAGAATCTTGTTTTTCCGGTTGAGAACTGGAAGGGTCTTTTTCGATCATGATATTTATATAATGGTCTTTTTAGATAAGCGTAAATCGAAGGATTATTTTATAAAATTTTTAGATGGAACTGCATTTTTGTTGATCCGACTTCAATGACATCAAAATCTTTTAAAACAGTTTCTGCTTTAATCGTTTTATAGTTAAGTTTAATTTTACTTTTTTCAGTGGACGGTTTTATGTAAAAAGCCTCTTCTTTTTGTAGAAGCACGGCAGATGTTTTACCGATAAACAGGCCTTTGATGATGATATCGCAAGCGCTTTCTTTGCCAATAGAAATCGATGACGTAACGATCGCAAATGGCTCTCTGGTTCCATCCAGAAAGGTGAGCATGGCCTGGGTTTTAATTTTCTCTTTTTCCTCACTGATGTCGCCAAGACTTTTTGCCAGCCTGGAGCGATGGAAAGACGTGTCAATCATCATGGTTGCCTGGCTGACTGAATCGGATTCTTCGAGATGGTCTTCGTTATCTTCATTTTGAAACCGGAGAGAATAATTCCCAATAGAAATAATATTTCCGTTTTTCAGTTTTCTGGATATGACGAGTTCCCCGTCAACAAATGTTCCGTTTTTACTTTGAATGTCTGTTATATAGTAGTTGCCGACCTCGAATTCAATTTCCGCGTGCACATTTGAAACAGCTGTTTCATCGATAATGATATCATTCTGATCACTGCGCCCGACTGTAAGAAGGAGGCCTTTTTCAATCGGGTATGTGTGCAGTTCTTCATCGTTGTATGATAATATTAATGAAGGCATTGAATATATGATCTTTCCTGTTTTTAACAACTACCTGATAGGATTTAATAATCTGTGAATTTGATGCCAATGTTGAATATAATATATCGTATTTAATTGCTTTATATCAAGCATATTTATAATGCTCTTGTCAGATCGTAAAGTATTTTGTTCATAGGAATGCGCTGCACCTGTTTGAATTGAATTGTATTGACTATTTTTGACGGCATTATTAATTTTTAAAAAACTTAAACATTGTGCAACGTATTTGCCTTTAATTTTTTAAACCTTTTGTATTTAATTGTTGGTGAAATGACAGATTCTGAACAAATTATACAATTTTTTATAAATATATTTATTCTTCAATCCGGTTCTTTAGAATGCGGGAACTGGCAGCGCAAATATAAACTGATGCCGACCGGCGCCTCGGCTGACTGTACTTATGAACTTCGTATCAGCAAAGGTGCTGACGTCAAAACAAGACGCATGAGTATTCGACAACTCGGGGTAACGGCCGAAAGCAAAAGTACCTGTTATATGGTCACCTATGATGATTTCCTGGTCATCAAAATTCCGCCGGCCCCGCTGTCAGATTTTGAGGAGTACCTTGAAAATATTGAGGTTGAAAAGAATATTGCTGGGCAGTTGAATCCAACGATTACGTGCCTGGTTCCCGGTCTTGCCGCGATCCTGTTCAAAATTCCTGAAATATTGGAAAAACTGAATCAAAATCAGGAAGCATCTGAAGAAGCATATATCAGCCTGCTTAAAAAAGAACCCAAATATCAACAATATCTCAAAATCGGCGGGCAGTTTGTTTTTTTTATGGAATTGTCTGAACATGCTTTTTTTGACCAGATTATTGCAAATATTCACAGTGAAAAAAAACGTATCCGTGAGGAAATTACTAAAAGCAGTCATGTGTTTGATGACCTGGTAACGTTTGGGGATGTTTACGGTAGTGATAAGGATGATATTTTTTTTAGTGTAAACGAATTGTGTAAAAATTTTCATTTAAAGCTGGATGATTTTTTAAGTCAGCATTTTGCTGAACCGGTAGTGGCGGACTATGAAAAGCGGGAGTGGCTGTTTGCCTTTCTGGCGAATAACCGTCTGGAAATTCAAAATGAGTCAGTGGCGGAGTTTGCTGATGAAATAGGGCAACTTTTTGATCAGGTGGTTGATGAGAATGCTAAAACAGTGGAACGTTATCTCGATTACGTCCGGTCATGTGTTCGCAAAAAGATTTTTGATAATCACCGAACAAATATGGAAGCACTGATTGTCAAAATGCTTGAAATGTTGTGTCGCCTCAAAGACTCAGGCGTTGCAATCCGGGATTTGAAGCCGGATAATATGCTTCTGGCAGGTAAGCGTGAACATGGCCAATATCATCTTTCTGATCCGGATCAGTATGATCTGGGGCTTATTGATCTTGAAACAGCGGTTGCATTTAAAGGCTCTGAAGATGGACTGATGCGTCAACCATTGCTGACGGGGACGCCGTCATATATGACCCCTTCTCATTTGTTCAGCAATTTCGCATTAATTGATGTTTATGGGAATAAACTCTCCGCTGTGTTCTGTCTGCAGGACTGGTTTGCTGCTGTTGGCATCATTTTTTGCATTGTCACCGGGCAGCGGTTGTTTGAAAAAACTGCCAAACTGCTTCCGGAAATCGTTCGTGTAAAAAAGCGAGGATTAAACAGACATGATCCGGAGACGGAAATTTTAAAAAATGTGAGCCGAATTTTCTGGAAGACGGCTGGTGATGAATTCAGTGAAATGATTCGAACACATTTGCAGCGACTGGAGAACATTCATTTGGCATTGCCGGACCCTATTGTTAATCTGTTTCGTTCTGAGGTGGAAAGCGCAGAAAACCGGATACGTGATGCTGTCGAACAATGTGCGAATTCACAGAAGTTGTTTCCTCAGCAGGCAAAAAGGCTGATCAGTGCATCAGTCGATGCCGTCCGTACTCAGCGAATTAAATGGGAAAACAAAGCACCGAAAAAAAATGTGTCTTCTGATATCCGGGAACAAGCTATCATTCTTTTTCAACAGCTTGAAACCCTTAAATCCCGGTTAAAAAATCTTGATGATAACGGCTGCCTGATTAAAAAGACCGTTTCCTGTGAGGAATTGCTGAGGTTTATGTTTAATATGGTGGCGATAGACATGTAAGCATAGCTGATTGCTGAACAACACAGTGCATTGGATGCATTGGGGTCAGGCCATTATAAAACAGACCCATACGGCCATTATTATTAAGGGCTTTAAGGTATGTTTCATGTTTAGTCTTTCTTTTTTATAGGTGTTATTTTTTTTTATTAAAACAAACACTGAAGGCGGACTGACACGGCATTTCCGGTGGTTTTATTATTTGTCTCTTCATCTGTCAGCCATAAATGCATATAATCGGTCATCAGGCAAACATTGGAATTGATATGCCAATTAGCACCCAGGGTATAAGTGTCTGCAGTGGTGCCAAAATTATTGTCTGCCGCGTCAAGATAACTGTATCGAATTACCAGTTCCCATGCACCATATTCAGATTTCGGTTTGACACGTCCCCAGATCCCGTTTTTAAAGGGTCGTGTTTCCCCGGTCAAAAACCAGCCTGCGCTGAGATAATAGCCATCAAAGGATGCGTCATCATCTTTTTCAACCGCATTGACATCCGCTGTCATATATTCGGCGGCAATAGAAAAAGGACCCTCGCCAAATGCGGCTTCCATACCATATAACACCAGGTGATCGGTGTCTATTTCATCGCTGAAAACAATATTGTCAGCCGTATGTATCTGGGCGGATTCTTTTATTTCAAATTCTTCACCATCATAGTCCCGATATGAGCCTGATACGCCCAAATGGAAAAAACCGGTGTCTGTTTTCCAGGGCACAACTCCCAGACGTCCGGAAACCGCATAGGTGTCGCTGTCATCTTCACGGGTGTCTGCCTGATAAACACCCACCTGCCAGATCAGGTTATCCGTATCACTGTTAAGCGAAATCCCTAAATTGCGGCCCGGTGCAAATGCGCTTGAAACCATGGACCGTTCAATAAAATTAAGATTTTTTGAGCTGGTCAGTTCTTCAAGCCCGAACGGTTCTTTATCCTGGCCGACAATAAGGTCCATTATTTCCCATCCACCATACTCCACATATGCATCTTTTAATTCCACGGATTCATCATTTCCCGCAAAATCAAACTGCAGCTTGGCCTTCCAATGATCTGCCATTTTCGTTTTAATATTTAAACGGGCGCGTCTGAGTTCTGAACGGGTTTGCCACGAGTCCTCATTATCCCCCGATTCCCAAAATTCTCCGGCAGCAGAATCAACATCCCACATCAGCGTACCGCCGAATTTAATCCACTTTTCATTTGTTTTAATTTTAAAGCCATCATCCGTATAGCTGATATCCATTTCCCCAAAAGCTGCCACAGGAAATAAAATCAAACCGGCAATGATCAGTAAGGTTATTTTTGATGTTGTTTGAGCCATTACCTGATCCTGATCCTTATTCATATGTTTAAAAATATTCGTTTCTGATGTTGTCATTACGAGAAAAGGCTGGCGTTAAATACTCCAGTTACAGGCGGATTTTGCTTCGCTGTTTGAGCCCCAATTCCCGTAATGACAACTTGATTAAGGGTTATGGTCTGGGGGGCCCCGGAGGCATTGGCCCGCCTCCTGACATGCCACTGCAACTTCCGCTTCCATCCCCTTCCGAGGGCTCGGTGCCTGAAAGTTGGCCTATTATGTTCAGCGTGCGGTCATCTGCAAATCCCTGCAACCCGAAGATATTGCCGACCATGCCATATCCCAGGGCTGTTTCAAATTCCGCATAGGAATAAAATGCAGTCGGGTCATTGGCCACATGTCCGCTGATTAGATTTTTTGTATCTTCAATGGTTATTGAAATGATCGATGAGTCCATGGTCCCGGAAATCAAATCTTCGATGTACCCATGATATGCGGTTTTGTAATCTTCATGTTCAAGCAGTTTAGCGATCAGGGGACGGTCTGCCAGAGCGCCGGATGTGGGCTCATCGATATAAAAGGTGATCATGGCATTTGGGTCCTGGCAGCCCATGGTAAATGTGCCGAAGGATTCGTTGAAATCCCAGGGGATTATGGAAAACACGCTGTCTCGTTCATAGATATAATAGTTGTGTGCAAGTGAGCCCTGATAACTGTCCAGATTGGACATGGCCGTGCTCACGGCAAAATACCGGAGAACTTCATCTGCATCGATCACTGACTCAAGGTCGCTGCCGTTATTTAACTCATTGACCATGTTGATAAACGCGGCATTATCCGATGTCTCTTCATTGGTTTTCAGTTCAACCCCGGAATATGAGGCAAAATTTGTCCCATACCATAACAGGTCACTTCCGGTGCCGTCCGGTTTGTAAAGATCTCCATCCGAATTATCAAAGTTTTCTTCTAAAAATTCACTATCAACCTGTTCCACCAGGGTGTACAGGCCATGCAGGGAACCATTGATATAAAGGTTCACATAAGAAAGCCGGGGAGCCGGGATATCCAGCGAGCGCATCATGTCATAGGCAATAAGCTCCCGCATGTAGGAGGGGTCTTTATAATTATTGTTCAGGTTGATCTTTTTCATGCCCAGAAGTTTCTGGCCGTCCACGTAGTAATTCATATCCACTTTAAAACTGTACCGGGTGCCGTTCATATCGGCAACCGCCTGAAGACTGGAGGCTCCCTTGGTTCGAAACGCCACGTCATCAAGAGTGATATTGCGATAAGTAATGGAAGCCGTGTGGTATTCCTCATCCAGGGGGCTGGAAAGAATGCTGTTCCAGTCGGTTTCGCTGATGGTAATATAAACATCTCCCACTGTGTCTTCAGAGAAAAAATCAACAGGTTCATTTTTAGCCAACGGTGTCAGCTCAAGTGTCTGGGTGTCCCATGTCCCATCCGGATACAGGCCGTAGGAAAATCCTTCCGGAGCATCTGAGTCCTCCCACTCCATATAATCGACGACCTCGTCGTCTAATATCAGGCTCAGACTGTCAGAGGCACCTAATTTAAAATCAACCCAATACGAGACATCGTCCGTGTCTTCACCGGTGGCATATATCACGATAAAATCACCGGGAGAAAGGGAGACCTCGGGCAAAACCACCGGTTCCTGGTCTTGTCCATCATCGGTGACCTGGTAATTGCCAAGTGCCACTGCTGTGTCGCCGGCATTATACAGCTCAAACCAGTCAAAACCACCGTCAATGTCTTTGGCCATGATTTCATTGATCACCAGATTACCACGTTCAGCGGTTTCATTTGCAGCCCCTTTGGTCGGAGACAGGGTTTGCGTATTTTTAGAACCATCCGGATAGCAGCCATAACTGTAACCGATCAGTGCGTCACCGTCTTCCCAGTCGAGTTTGTCGATTAAATTATCTCCCGTAAACAGGCTCACACAATCGTCTGATCCCAGTTTAAACGGGACATAGGCCGATCCGTCCTCCGGGGCTTCATCCGTTGCAAGCACCACATAAAATTTTCCCGGCGTGAGGGTGACATTCGGCAGTGCGGCCGGTTCACGGCCCTCTTTATCATCAACAACCGTGTAGTTACTTAAATTGATTGACTCTGTGCCGGAAACATAAAATTCTATCCAGTCCTCACCAGCGGCTGTTGCTTTTGCCACCACCTCATTTATCATCACCGCCGCAAAGGTATCTTCAACTGTGTCCGTATCATCCGTATCATCCGTATCACCGGATTCGTCAGTCACGGTTTCATTTGCTGTCCCTTTTGTCGGGGACAGGGTTTGCGCCGTTCCGGTTCCATCCGGCAGTAGACCAAAGCTATCGCCTTCACCAGCCTCACCATCCGCCCAGTCAAGGATGTCCACCTGCACACTATTTTTAAAAAGGGTGACAGCATCATCTTTTCCTAATTTAAATGAGACGCATGAATTGCCATCCGGGCATTCATCTTCTTCATCAATGGCTTCAACAACATAAAAATTTCCTTCAGACAGGGAAATATCCGGCAATACCTGCGGCTCATGGTCCGGGTCATCATCAACGATTGAGTAGTTTCCCAGAAAAACCGTTCCGCCCATTGCAAGCAATTCAATCCAGTCATTTCCGCCATCCGCATCCTTGGCCACAATTTCATTGATCACCAGCGCTGCAAACGTATCTTCCGCGCAAGCGGCGTCATTGATACAGGCATTATCGCCGCAGTCAATGCTGCCATTACAATCGTTGTCTATGCCGTCATCGCATACTTCATTTGTTCCCGGATTTACGTTGGCATCGGTGTCGTCGCAGTCATCTGAGGTGGCTATCAGATCACCGGATTCATAATATCCGGCCGGTTGAACGCTTGATTCCAGGGTGCTTCCATCAGAATATCCGTCTGTGTCCGCATCTTTGTAATATACGGTTGTTGCGCATACCAAATCACTCCCATCGCAATCCTGGTCAATCCCGTCTCCACAGATTTCCGTGACGCCCGGATTCACATTAGCGTCGGTATCGTCGCAATCGATGTTGTCTGATACATACCCATCCGGCTGAGTGTGGGCCTGCAAGGAAACGACCGGATCTCCATATCCGTCGGCATCGGCATCCATATACCAGGCGCTTGTTTCGGTTCCACTGTTAATATCTCGCACGCACCGCACATAATTATAATACCGCTCGCCGCCTTCACCCAAGGCTCCGCCTTCGTACTTGGTGTCGAATCGCGCCGCACCCGCTCCGTGAAAATCAGCGCCATCCTGGCCAACTGCCGAGCCAAAGGCTACATACCAGGCATAGTAATATTCGAGACTGTCTCCACCAAAGTAGGCGCTGGTATTCGTCCAGAAATACCCGTAATCCGGGTCATAATTCGTTGTCCCGGATGTAATCGCGGTGATATTAAAAAAGTCCGTATCAATGGCAGGGCCCAGGTCAGAAGAATCAGCGGCACTGGGTGAACGGGTATAATCGACGATGCTCTGGAGTTCCTTGATATTCGGCAGTCGCCAATCGTCGTATCCGCCCTCTGTCAGGTTCTCTGCATAAGTCAACGCGTCTTCCCAGTCCATGCCGCTGCCACTGTCAGCCTGCTGCCACATCAAGCCTGTTGAGTGATCAGTGACTGTACCGTCGCTATTATCTTCGAAATCATTGATACCATAGGTTGTATTGCTGCGAACCGCGCGTACATAATTTCCCATCTGACCGGAAACGGTTGCCGGATACGCCTTGATATGGCCGGTGGCATGATTCACGCCGAAGGCCGCTTCTGAGCCGCCTTCAACCGTTGTGCCGACGTAATATTCGGTCCAGTATTGTTCATCTTTGCTGACGGAACCTGATTCGGCCAGATCAAAATAGGTGGTATCCAGGTACGGCCATCCTTGTGAAAAGTCACTGATAGAAAATAGCTCTTTTGTGGTGGGTATGCGCCAATCGTCATATTCGGCCAGTTCTAGTGATTCGCAGTACGCCTCTGCTTCCTGATAGCTCAGGCCCGTACTCGCCGGTGACTGCTGCCAGACCAGGCCGGTAACATTATCCGTTACCGTGCCGTCGCCATTATCCGTGTAGCTGGATTGGTTGCCCGTAAACTGGGCGTCCTGGCCGTAAAAAGCTTCACCTGACTCCGTGCAGGTAATCTCAACGCCGTCATCATCATAACAGCCCGTTTGCCCGGTATCTACCACCGGATATGATACAGCCGTTTCGGGGTCCGTATCATCTTCATTACAGGATGCATCATCCGCACAGGCGCTGTCTGTGCAATCAATGCTTCCGTTACAATCATTGTCAATGCCGTCATTGCATACTTCGGTTGCTCCGGGATTCACACCGGCGTCGGCGTCATTGCAGTCACCTGAAGTGGCTATTAGATCACCGGATTCATAATACCCGCCCGGTTGAACGCTGTCTTCCAGTGTTGTTCCGTCGGAATATCCGTCGTCGTCGGTATCTTTATAGTATACTGTAGGGTTGCGAAGTCCCGCAAGTGTTTGCAGGATGCCTGCAACATCTTCCATTCCTGCCTTTCCATCCCCATTGATGTCCTTATATCCTGATTCATCGTTATCCTGGACTCCTGTCAGGACTTGAAGAATCCTCATGACATCTTTCAGTTCATAGTTCTGTGAATTTACATTTTGTGCTGTCATTACACTCTGTGCATTGCTGATAAGCGGTGAGAGCAGCAGTACTCCGACAATAAACAATTTGAAAAAAAACACTTGGTTTTTTGTTAGTACGTATTTTTTCATTTATTCCCCCTGTCGGTTACGTTTTTGTCCAGTTGAAAATGTTAAATTTCAAACCAATTTTGAAAAAAAGTGTCATTGTCATCTGCTGCCTTTGTATTATTCGTCTCTTTGATATCAATGAGGCAGGAATCCTCTCCACTTCGGTTGTCTTATGATAATAATTAATGAACAAATATGGAGAAAAGATGTAAAGGTTGAGGATGAAGAAAGAATCAGTTAAGAATCCTGCATCTGTTTTTTATATTCAGCCGTATAAGGATTTCGTTTTTTAAAAAATCTTAATATCGAGCTTGATGACTCAGCAATAAACAGGTCACTCTCTTCTGCCACATAAAATACCCTCAACCTCGCCGTATCTTTTAAAAAATCAACCTTATCGATCAGCACATTTTGTATGTCAAGCCCGGTTCGCAGGTGCAGGTCATCTAATAAGCGGTTGCGGTTCTGGGGCCGGATATTTTCTATTTTTTCATAAAGAATGATTTGTTCAGCCAGTCTTGGGGTCAGCATTTTTGATTCTGCCAGACCTGTGCAGGCGCATATTAAAACATTTAACAATATCAGTTCAATCGGACTGGTCTGTCCCACTGCAGATAATAATGAAACGGTGATGACCAGAAACAGATAGGTCATGGCTTTGATGGATATGGGTTCCGTACGGTATCTGAGCATGGAAAAGATGGCAAAAAGACCGAATGCCAGTCCCATGGACACCTGAACGCCGTGCAGCAGGAACGCGACAATAAATACACCCGTGCCGAACAGGAAGAAGGAAAACAGGAAATCGCGGTTCGGTGTCCGGCGATAATAACAATATTTTACCAGCACAAACAAAGTAATCGTGTTTATCAGAAATCGACCCAAAAAATTTATATCCAGACCTCGGGAAAAGTACGATTCTTAGGCATGATTTTTTGGACAGTCATCT
>CAZQLG010000042.1:0-7379 GCA_964594105.1 uncultured Desulfococcus sp.
TTGCGCGCCTCGCCAGTTTTATAAGATTGGTGGAACTTTTTTCTGTCCATCGGAATCCGACTTTTTACGAGACTGTTAAAATTGGCTGAAAGAGCGTTGAAAAATAATGACTGGACAAACAAAAAAAGGGGACTGGCACATTGCCAAATCCCCTTAAAATATTTATTAAATAAATAGATTCTAACGTTTTGAAAACTGAAATCTTGCGCGGGCGCCTTTTTGACCGTATTTCTTTCGTTCTTTCTTTCGTGGATCGCGCTTTACAAAGCCCGCTCTTTTCAAAATTGCTCGAAAATCCGGGTTCATCAAAAAAAGGGCCTGCGTAATACCATGTCGTACCGCACCGGCCTGTCCCACTGTTCCACCACCCTTGACAGTAACTCGGATATCAAATTCCCCCATTGTGTTGGTCAACTCAAGGGGTTGTGCGGTAATCTGCTTTGCGGCATCCACGCTAAAATATTCGTCCATCGGCTTATCATTAATAACAATTTTGCCTTTTCCCGGTGTCAACCAAGTTCTTGCGACAGCAGTTTTACGCCTTCCGGTTGCATAGTAACTATTTTCTTGTCCCATTAAACGCTTTACTCCAATATAATGATTAAATTAAATGAACTTTAAATATTTGCTTTCACATCAAAAAATTGAGGCTGCTGAGCTTTATGCGGGTGTTCGCTACCGGCATAAACCTTCAACTTGCTGAACATTGAACGCCCCAGTGAATTTTTCGGAAGCATGCCCTTGACGGCAAACCGAACAAGGTCTTCAGGTCTCTTTTCAAGAAGTTTTTCAGCCGTTATTTCTTTTAAGCCGCCAATATATCCACTGTGGTGATAATACATTTTCTGTTTTAATTTTCTACCGGTTAAAACAATTTTATCCGCATTAACCACAACAATAAAATCACCGCAATCCACATGTGGCGTGAACAGCGGATTATGTTTCCCTCTTAATCTTGCCGCCACAACACTGGCAAGACGGCCAAGAACCAGTCCTTCGGCATCTACAACCCACCACTTTTCCTGAATATCGCCCCGCTTGGCACTGTACGTATACTTTTTCACTGAATATAACTCCTGTCAAAAATTTAATTTGTGATAATTAATGAAAATCGATCCGGATGTCAAGAAAAAACTGAATTATTTTCAGACAGTTCATCACCGGCACGTCTATCACAATTGGCACGAATCTCGTTTTTGATTAAGATGACACGATTAAAAACTTGTCTATTTAACACATCAAATTTAAAAATATATTTTATGACGTTTTTTAGAGCAAAAGTCAAGTTTTTTCTGCTATATATTTATACCCTTCCCCGGCCAATTCGCCGACAGAATCCTTCACTGGCCACCGACTGCGGTGATGGTGATGATACTCCCTTTTGATTCCCCACAGAATTCAGATGCATTTCCACAATTGACTGAAATTTCAACAAATTCCATACTTCCGACGATTGCCAGTAATGCCTGCGGTTCGACATCCCGGTAACAAGCAGATAAGCCGGTGATCTGCTGATCACCCACCTGGATATTCAAATGACGATCATTGAAAGGACCGAATGTTCTTACGATAAACGGATGATCAATATTGGTAATTAAATTTCCAAATCGGTCAACGCCTATGACAGCCCCCACGATTGCACCGCTTTGTGACCGATACGGCATGGGCAAGTCCAGACATAGCGCCTGATTCGTCTTAATTCCCGGACCTAAAAGATCAACGGCCAACCCTTTGCTTAAATGGCCGGCAACCGGCGAAAAAATATCCCGCCCATGAAACGTCTGACTGACCGGTTTAAGAAAATAACTGTCGTTTTCAACGTTTATGATGGCATCCGCTTTACCGGATTTCAGAATAAGACTCAATACACCGTTATCCGGAGCCAAAAAATAATGTCCGGCCATTAATACCGCTATAATCGAACGATGGGTCCCGACCCCCGGATCAACCACGACAACATGAATAGATCCGGGCGGAAAATACCGGTACGAGGAATAAATACAGTATGCAGCGCCTGAAACATCCTGGGGTTCAATTTCATGGGTAATATCGATGATGACGGCGGATGGGTTCACAGACAACATAACACCCTTCATTATCCCGACATAAGGGTCGGAAATACCGAAATCTGTGATAAGGGTAATCATTTATGCTAACGGTTTTTCCAACCCGAGATGCTTATAAGCGAAACCAGAGGCTCTTCGACCAGCGGCTGTTCTCATGATATACCCGATTTTAAGCAAAAACGGCTCCACAACATCCACCAGTGTGTCAGTTTCTTCCTGAAGGGTTGCGGCCACCGCCTCGATTCCAACCGGTCCTCCGTTATAGTAATTAATGACCGTCCTTAAATAACGGCGATCAAGCGGCGTCAATCCGACTTCATCAACCCCCTCCAGGGTCAGGGCTTCTGTAACCGTCTTTTTGTTGATCCTTCCGTCAGCGCGCACCTGGGCATAATCCCTGGCCCGTTTTAACAAGCGGTTTACGATCCTCGGGGTCCCGCGGGACCGACTGGCCAGTGAAACCGCCCCGCCGCTGTCAATTTTCAGATTCAGCAATGCGGCAGAACGCCGGACAATTGTTTCCAGGTCTTCAATGTTGTAAAAATCAAGGCTCCGAAAAAGGCCGAATCGATCCCTTAAAGGTGCTGACAACAGACCAACCCGTGTAGTTGCCCCCACCAGCGTAAATTGTTTTAATTGAAACCGATGGCTTCTGGCATGGATCCCTTTGTCAAAAATAAAATCAATGGAAAAATCCTCCATGGCCGGATATAACAATTCCTCGACGGCCTTGGGGGTACGGTGAATTTCATCAATGAATAAAACGTCACCGGTTTCCAAATGGGTCAGCATTCCGATAAGGTCCCCTCCTTTTTCAAGGGCGGGCCCGGAAGTCACCACCAATTTAGTATTCATTTCATTGGCAATGATATGGGCAAGGGTTGTTTTTCCAAGTCCCGGCGGGCCATGAAACAATACATGTTCGAGCGCCTCCCCCCGCTGCTGGGTTGCTTCAATGGCAATCTCCAACGTCTCCAGAACCTCGGACTGTCCGATGTATTCATGTAAACGTTCCGGGCGGAGTGATATAATTTCCGGGTCCTGATCAATGGGCAGCGTAGAGTTGGTCAGAATGCCCTGTTGCTCAGACGAATAGGATATAATATCATCACTCATTAAGCATTTCTCCCCGATACACTTCATCAAAAAGATCTTCCGGATTTGAAATTAACGGCTTGCGCTTCATCGCTGCCTTGACCATCTGTTTTGCTTCTGGCATTTTATGCCCCAACTGATCCACCAGAACACCAACGACTTGATCAACAAGGTCTTCCGATGGTAAAGGTTTGTCTGTCTCATCATCCCTGATCAACGCGAATTTACCCATTTTACCCTGAAGGGTGGCAATAATTTTTCTGGCAGTCCTGTCGCCGATACCGTTTAAGCGTTTCAATGCCACCAGATTCCTGGATTCAATGGCCCGTGCAATATCACGTACCGAAAGATTCAATGCCTTGATCGCTTTGAGAGGACCAATGGCCTCGACGGATATAAACATCAGGAAAAATTCACGTTCGGCTTCCAGATGGAATCCGATCAATACCGGCTTGGGTTGACGTTCCGTCTGATGATAATAAATAAACAGCGAAACCGTATCGCCAACGGATTTACCATTGATTGTCTCCATTACAAACAATGGAACGAGTACCTCATACCCCACCTGATTCGCCAGCAGGATAATTCGATCCGCTTCTTTTTTTAAAAGAGTTCCTTCAAGGTATGCGATCATAGTGATTCATTCTTCAAAATTGACGTTCCCACCGAAAAAGTCCGATCATTGCTAAAGCCATTGCATCCGATGCGTGATAGGGTTTAATCGGCTTTTGATGGTTCAGGCGACGCCGGACACTCTCCTCCAACTGTTTTTTGCCTGCACTTCCACTCCCCGTCAGAACCTTCTTGGCCTCACGAACGGGGACTTCCATAACAGGTATATTTTTCCGACATCCGGCAAGCAATATAACGCCGGTGACTTTTCCTAATGTGATTCCTGACTGGGGAAATTTTTCAACAGAAAACACATCTTCGACCACCATAAAATCAGGGCTTTCATCATCTAATAACGATGAGAGCCTTTCATAGATCCGATTCAGGCGATCGGCAAGTTTATACTTAGGGGATGTTTTAATCGTTCCGTATGAAAAACTTTTCACGGACAAACCGGTCCCTTTCAGAACCGCGACACCTGTCGCGGCCAGCCCGGGATCAATGCCAACTACCTTAATCATCTGCTATACAAAAAATCTGAGATAATTTTTTACTCAATCTGAGCAACCTTTTGCCGGGCAATCCTGGTTTCAGTTGCATCCGGATATTTTTTCATCAGTTCCTTAAAAACCAGCAGGGCATTGGTCGCTTCACCGAGTTTATGGAAGGCAATCCCCTGTTTTAAATAGGCTGCCTGAATTTTATTGCCCTTGGGATAGTTTTCAATCACTTCCTGGTATTCAATTATCGCCTTTTGATACCATCCTTCGGTAAAATAAATCTCCCCGATCCAGAAACGGGCATTGTCCGCCTTATCAGATTTTGAATATATCTCTAAAAACTTTTCAAATCCCTGTCGCGCTGTCTCATAATCAGCACGGTCATAAGCCATTTTAGAGACTTTGTACAACTCGTCTTCGGACATTTTATCCTTTGCCGGCAGTGCGTTTTTGTTCTTTGCACCATTTTCCCCGCCCGGCTCAAAACCGACAAAATGCTCCAAGCGCTGAATCCGGTTTTTATTTTGCAAAACCGTTTGGGAAAAATGGTCAATCGTGCTGCCGTTATTTTTCAAGGCATCCTTCAACCCCAGAATGTCCTGATTGGCCCGATGTTCCATCTCATCAAACCGACCGTTTAAACGCTTGATTTCCTCTTTCAATTGATAAAATTCAGCCCCCTGCCCGGCATACAGATCCCTTAAACTATTTTCGGCAGCTTCCTGATTCTCCGTATCCGTCTTTAATTGCTGAATTTTATTCTGAAGGGATTTATTTTCAGCTTCCAGCTGTGACATGCGTCGGTCAAGGCGTTTGACATCTTGATCTAACGCACATCCGGAAAAAATCATCAGGGCACATATCATTAAAATAAATTTAATTCGCATATCTGACATCTCCTGCTTTATTACAGGCACTTCCCCAATATTATTAACTAAAACCATATGCGTAGGGGAAGGGGTTTATCTCCTCCCATTATGAGCCGCCATTTTGCGGGAGGGGATAAACCCCTCCCCTGCAATGAGCCATCGTATGTTTATGGCTTTGGGCACTCCCTAATATCCAGAATACCGAAACCGTATTAATTTTGAATTTTAAAATGCGCCCGGCGATTTTTACTCCATGCGCTTTCATTGTTGCCAAAATCAACCGGCCGCTCTTCTCCGTAGCTGACTGTGCTTAATCGAGAAACGCTGATACCGGCATTTATCAAAAACATTTTAACACTCTGAGCGCGTCTTTGTCCCAGAGCAATATTATATTCCTCCGTACCCCTTTCATCACAATGGCCTTCAATCATAACGGTCGCATCAGGATTTTCTCTCAGCCATGTAACTTTCTTTTTAAGAATCAACCGGGTACCTGAAGTAAGCGAGGCATCATCGAAATTAAAATAGGTGTCCTCGTTCACAAACTTCATTCGGACTTCTTTATTTTTAACCCGATCAGCTTCCTGCACCAGAAGACGCTGAGCTTCCAAATCTTCTTCAGACAGTGATTGAGCAGCAGCATCCGCCTGGGCCTGATCAACTGCAGTGCTGACTGCTGTCTCAGGTGGATACGGCTCCATGGGATCCAGACGAGACTTTTTCTTGGAGCATGACGATACTGTCACTAAAAAGCCAACCATGAGAATGACCAATCCGATTTTAAAACAAATATTACGTTCTTTCATGTTGCTCTCCTAATTAAGTATTAAGTTCATTAATTATTCACAGTACCGAATATTTAAAAAAATTCTCACCTATATTATTAATAAAAATTGTCTTTTTTTAATACGCTTTAAACGAAGACGACCAGGTCGGGTCTGTCTGCTCTCCGGAAAGTTTCAGCAAAACCCGCTGATCCGTACCGGATGCTGTCATGACAAATATACGGGATTTACCTGTACGCGATGAACTAAAAACAATCAGACTCCCATCCGGCGACCATGAAGGCGACTCATTACTGCCGGCATCCAGGGTTAACTGCTTTAAATCCCTGCCATCCGTATTAATAACAAAAATATTGCTCTGCCCGTTTTCCATGCCGGAATAAACAATGCGATCTCCGGTCGGCGACCAGTCCGGCTGTGTATTATACTTCCCTTCATAGGTCAGCCGTTTGGCAATCCCTGTATCCAGATGTTGAATAAAAATTTGCGGACTGCCAAATCGATTGGAAACAAACGCCATCTTTTTACCGTCCGGCGAAAATGCCGGGGAAACATCTATCCCCCAATTTTTAGTTAATCTTTTATCAATTTTTCCGCTTTCGGTCAAAAGATATATTTCTTCATCTCCTTCAAATGACAAGGTGGCGCCCATTTGTTTTTTGCCGGGCATCCATACCGGCGTAATGTTCATCCCGGTAAATGAAATCCTTTTTTCCGTTCCATCCCGAAGGTATTTTATAAATATTTCCGATTGATCATTATTGTACGAAGTATACGCAATCGATGAACCATCCGGGGACCAGGCCGGAAATAATGTTAAAGAGTTTGTATGTGTCGCCTGTTTCACATCATAGCCGTCAAACTCGCAGGTAAAGATTTCCTTATTTCCCGCCGTCGTGGAGACAAAGGCAATCATGCTTTCATAAACGCCCCGTTTTCCGGTTAATCGATAAACCATTTCACTACAAAATCGAAGTACTATTTTTCGCAGGTCATCCTGACGTCCCTTATAGCGTTTGCCAAAAAGCAGCTCCGATTTAAACGTATCAAAAAGCCTGAATTCAATTTGAAGATGCTCATCGTTAATTGTAATCCCACCGGTGATCAGCAACTCAGCGCTAATATCCGTCCAATTGTCAAAGTTTATTTGAGGGCCGGTAATCCCTTTTACCTGAAGATCTTCTAAAAATGCCTCGCGATCAATCATGTTAAAATAACCGGTAAACATAAGAAATTCGCTCACCAGATCAGATGCCGTAACTGAAATCGCTTTCCCGGCAGATGCTTCAGACAAGCATTTAAAGACAGGAACAGCCACTGGAATTTTATTTAAAAACGGATCACTGATTTTAATATAATCATAGTCCGCAGAACAGGGTTGCGGCATTACTATAAAGGATATCACCAGCACATAAACCGCCAAAAATATAATTTTCAATAATTTCATTTTCA
>CAZQLG010000042.1:7479-13384 GCA_964594105.1 uncultured Desulfococcus sp.
ATTGTCGCATAGGCTTAAAATAATTATAAAAACAGTTTTTTCAAAATTTAAACCGCTCAATTTAGGTTAATATAAGCCGGAAGGTGTGAACCCAAGAACTAGATGATAATAAGGAAATCCTGCCGGCAGCGGGGGCAGCGGATTGGATTTCATAACCGTTTTATAAGCGGAATTATCTAAATATTCATTGCCGGAACGCTTTTCAAACCACACGTCGGTAATGGCACCGTCCGGCAAAACTTTTATGACCAGTCGACTTTCCAGCCCCTTGGTTTCTCCGGCCAGTTTCTCGGAAAACACCCAGTTATTCTTCATACGAACCGAAACTTCCGCCTGAAAAATTTCAATCTGGGAAAAGTCCTTTGGGTACGCGTTGCCTGAACTGACAGAAGTAAAAGTCGACGCTGACGGTTTACCCGCTTGGCTTTGGACCTCTTTTTTCAAACTTTCAATTCGATCTGAAACCGATTTTGGATGAGATGCTTCTGATTCTTTTTCAATTCTTTTTACGGCATTCTGAAGGACTTGCGCCGTATCAATCTTCTTTTTTTTCAGCGGTTTTTTTATTTTTTTCTGTTTTTGCGGTTTTTCTACCACATAATCCGCAGAATCCTTTTTTTTCTGCAATCCTTTTTTAATCGGCAGGGTCTTCGGCGAGCTGTGAACAGGCATTTTTTCTATTTTATCAATCAGCGAATCAATTGGACCCATCGGCGTTTTGGAAACCGGTGACGAAACAACAGAATTATCAACTTTTGCTGGTGGCAGCGGCGTCTCCGGGTTAAATGAGAGAAGATCAATATTGATTGCCACCGGCGATTCAATCCGCCGATCAAAAGAAGTGGGGAGATGAACAAACGCAACCAAAGCAAAAATAAAAACATGACTGACAAATGATATAAGCACAAAAATCAAAAAACTTCGGATTTGGTTGTCAATATCGTCAACTATTAAAGCAACAGGCTGTATCATTGATTTATATAATTTTTAATGAGTCAATCATGCTTAACTTTTGGATTCACTGTTTTCAAGCGGTAACGTCACCATTCCGAGTTTTTCAACGCCGGCGCCCTTGATCTCAGACATGACCCTGACGACAGTACCGTAAGGAATATGTTTATCTGCTTTTAAAAAAATATTTTTGGTTGTACGATTTTTAAATATCGTTGTCAGCTTTTCCTTTAAAAAGTCAATCCCCACTTCAAAATCATTGATCAAAATCTTATTATCCTTATCAATCGTTACGATCAACGGATCCTCGTCAGTAGCAATGCTATCTGCATTTCCAGTTTCAGGCAATGACACATTCACTCCCTGAACCATCATCGGCGCAGTGACCATAAAAATAATCAGCAGCACCAGCATAACATCAACAAACGGGGTAACATTTATCTCAGACATCAATGCGTCACTGTTATTATGACCGGGTACCATTCTTAACCTCTTGGGATAAAATCAGCTCTCTTTCAATAATATTTAGAAAATCGGATGAAAAACTATCCAGTTCGGATTCAATAATTCGTATCTTCTGGGTAAAATAATTAAAGGCGATAACTGCTGGAATGGCCACGGCCAGCCCGCCGGCAGTCGCAACCAGGGCTTCCGATATTCCCGGGGCAACGGCCGCAATACTGGCGGTGCCTTTTTGATAGGCAATACTATGAAAGGAATTCATGATCCCCCATACAGTGCCAAACAACCCGATAAACGGTGCCGTATTTCCGGTAGTTGCCAGAAACGGCACCATCTGGATCAGGCGAATACTTTCCGTATTGCTTGAACGGTGCAAGGCCCGCTTGACATTTTCAAACCCCTTGACGCCTTCATCCCGGGAAATCTGTTTTTTATTTCTTATATTTTCACGGGGAAGCCCATCCGTGTAAATCTTTCTCAACTCAAGATATGCGATACGAAAAGCCCGCGCAATGGGACTGAACTGAAGTCCTTTTGCCCTGGAAAACGCATCTGAAAAATCCTTGGACTTCCAAAAATACTCGACAAAAAATGCGGATTCTTTATACGCTTTTCGGATTTGAAAATACTTGATCAAAATAATCGCCCAGGAAGCCACCGAAAACAAAAACAACAACAGCATCACAAACTGAACCATTAAGCCGGCGTTTAATATCATATGGATGACATCAAGCCTTTCAGAAACCATAAGAAGGAGTCTCCCATTCCATTTAATTCTTTGTCCGTCGCACCGCAACACTCTTTTTGATTAAACGAAAGTAACCGACAACACGCCAAGTGTCAAGGCAAATGGTTCGGCAGTCTGCGCAAAAAAAATCAAACATGCCGACTTGTTTATTGAATCTAAAAATTAAATAAAAATGCCTTCATACATTGCTGCATGAAGGCATTTAAAAAATATATCATAAAAAAACAGGATCAGGGATGGGTTACATCATACCGCCCATTCCGCCCATTCCGCCCATGCCACCAGGCATTCCGCCGCCAGGCATTCCGCCGCCGCCTTCATCCTTGGAAGGTTTTTCAGCCATCATCGCTTCGGTCGTCAGCATGAGAGAAGAAACGCTTCCGGCATTCTGCAACGCAAACCGGACGACTTTTGTCGGATCAATGACACCGGCTTCAATCAAGTCTTCATAGGTATTCGTATCTGCATTATAACCGACAGGACCTTCAGAATTCTTGACCTTGTCAATAACAACAGACCCTTCTTCACCGGCATTATCGGCAATCTGCCGAAGCGGTGCTTCAAGGGCGCGCATAACAACTTTTACACCCAATTTCTGTTCCGCCTTAATCTTAATTTTTTCCAACGCGCCAAGACAACGAATCAGTGCAACCCCGCCACCCGGTACGATACCTTCTTCAACGGCTGCACGGGTTGCATTTAACGCATCTTCAACCCTTGCTTTCTTTTCTTTCATTTCCGTTTCCGTGGCTGCCCCCACATTAATCACAGCAACACCGCCAATCAATTTGGCCAGACGTTCCTGGAGTTTTTCACGGTCATAATCAGACGTGGTTTCTTCAATCTGCGCCCGGATCTGTTTTACCCGACCTTCAAGAGCGGATCTGACACCGGCGCCATCAACAATGGTTGTATTATCCTTATCAATGGTAATACTCTTGGCATGCCCCAGATCATCAATTGTAATGTTTTCAAGTTTGATTCCGACATCTTCACAAATAACCTGACCACCGGTAAGGACCGCAACATCTTCCAGCATGGCTTTTCTTCTGTCACCAAAACCCGGTGCTTTTACCGCAGCCACATTTAATGTGCCTCTTAATTTATTAACAACCAGTGTTGCCAGGGCTTCGCCTTCAATATCTTCGGCAATAATCAGCAGCGGCCTGCCCATTTTTGAAATTTGTTCCAGAATCGGCAGCATATCCTTCATGTTACTGATTTTCTTTTCATGAATCAGAATATACGGATCACTCAGGTTAACCGTCATTTTTTCAGAATCCGTTACAAAATACGGTGAAATATAGCCACGGTCGAACTGCATACCTTCAACCACATCCAGACTGGTTTCCATTGACTTGGCTTCTTCAACGGTAATAACACCTTCTTTACCGACCTTGTCCATTGCTTCGGCAATAATATTACCAATGGTTTCATCGTTATTGGCGGAAATGGTTCCGATCTGTGCAATTTCACGCTGATCGGTCGTTGAGCGACTTATCCGGATAAGTTCTTTCACGGCGACTTCAATCGCCTTATCAATACCGCGCTTGATTGCCATGGGATTGTTGCCTGCTGCAACCAGTTTTAAACCTTCTTCATAAATTGAACGGGTCAAAACGGTGGCCGTGGTTGTACCGTCACCGGCCATATCACTTGTTTTACTGGCAACTTCCTTAACCATCTGTGCGCCCATATTTTCAAACTTATCTTCAAGTTCCATCTCTTTGGCTACGGTAACGCCATCTTTGGTAACTGTCGGGGAGCCCCATGATTTATCAATAACAACATTTCGGCCCCGGGGACCAAGGGTAACCGCCACAGCGTCAGCTAACTGCTGTACGCCACTAAGCATTTTTTCACGGGCCTTGGCACCGTATTTAATTTCTTTTGAACTCATGATCATTAACCTCCAATTCGTTTATTCAATTATTCCTAAGATATCGTCTTCACGCATGATTAAGTGCTCTTCATCATTAATCTTAACGTCTGTTCCGGCATACTTGGCAAATAAAACACGGTCACCTTTTTTAACATCCAGCGCAACCAGTTTACCGTCATCACCCCGTTTACCGTTACCAACCGCTACAACCACGCCTTCGGCAGGTTTTTCTTTAGCGCTATCAGGAATAATGATTCCGCCCTTGGTCTTTGATTCTTCTTCAACCCGTTTAACCAGAATTCGATCTTGCAATGGTCTGATTTTCATTTTACTTCTTCTCCTTTTCCCTTTTTTGAGTTTTTTCATTCATTTGTAAAATCAATCATCTTATAAAAAATCATTCCAATATATAAAACCAGCGCAAAAATTCTTTTTACTCTGGTCGATACTATTTTTAATCAATAATAATTAATCCAATGGTAACGATTAATCTGAACTTTCTGTTTTGCTGGGTGTTATTTTTTCAGATGATTTACTCTCGGTTTTTTTTGTTTCTTTATTTTTCACCGGCGCAGTAGAACTGTTCGACTTGTTCGCATAATCAGTTACATACCATCCGGATCCTTTTAAATGAAATGTACTTTGGGAGATTAGCTTATGAAGTGCTCCCGAACAATTGGGGCATTTGGAAAGTGGTTTGTCCGAAATTTTCTGCATTTTTTCATGAATATGTCCACATTTCTCACATTCATATTCGTAAATCGGCATTTTGTCGCATCTCCTGTTTTTAAAAACGCTTTCAATCAACTGCGCATCATCACAGTAATTTAAAATCATAAGGAATATAGTTAATATTTTAAAGTTGTCAAGGGTTTGAGAAAATTTTTTTATCTATTTTTAAAACCCTCCGGTACCCGTCGCCAGTTTTTATAAAAGTCCATCACAGGACCCAATTGTTTTATATTCACCTTACTGAGTATTTCATGCGTTTTGACATGAACACGGACTTCTTCATTCATTTTTTCACTGAAAGGGGCATCAAAATGCTGAAGAAACCTTCTGAAACGAATAATATGAATCAGCTCATGACATACAATATATACGGCAAATGCATATAAATCCAAATCCTTAAATTTCTTCATGGTATGAATAATTGAATGATCCTGAAGACATACTTTATAAAAATCCTTCACCGGCGCATCCGGCAATCCATTCTTTGTCTTTTCTGCGTATCGGATAACCTGAGCAAAATGATCATCAACAATCTCATCTTCTGACAAATCAATCAATGTCTTTACATCATAATTTAAATGCAGCAACTGGGTGGTGGACAGCTTATAATGATTACTGACCGACTCTTCGGCCACGGCCACCGAGTTGGTGACAATCGGGATATCATGCGGGCTAAAATACTGATATTTTTTCATAATAAAAGATCGTTTTTTTTAAAAAAAAAGAAAGAAATATATAGACATATAAATTTAAGTTATGTTATATAATAAAGTTATAATTTTCAATTTATTTAAATTAATTTTTGGAGGTGATCCTTTGGGTAGTGTAATCAAAAAAAGAAGAAAGAAAATGCGGAAACATAAACACCGAAAGCTGCTAGCTCGAACGAGACATCAGAGAAACAAAAGGTAGTTAAATGATTCAGCAGGCTTTTTTAAATATTTAAACGGGAAAAGTGTGATTCTTTCATTCACCACTTTTCCCGTTTTTTATTTTATTTTCCGCTTGCGCTTGAAAAATCTTTTAAATATCTGAGAAATTCAGAATTTGTCGAAAGCACCACCTTGCTTTTTTTATCCAAAGACGTCCGGTAAACTTCCAGCGCCTTTGTAAAGGAGTAATACTCGGGG
>CAZQLG010000043.1:0-13201 GCA_964594105.1 uncultured Desulfococcus sp.
TCCATCTTCGATGTTCGATGTTGAATGTTCGATGTTCAAAGTTCAGTTTCTAACATTTCTATCCGGTTTATCAGTTTGCCGGGACAGATATTAGGCGCTTAAAACATTGGCCACTTTTTCTTCCAATTCCTCTTTGTCAATGGGTTTGACACAATATTCGCCGGCACCCAGGTTTAAGGATTCCCGGGCAGTTTCGAGCGTGGGATAGCCGGTCAGCATAATGGCCCGCAGGGTCGGTGCAATTTTTTTCATTTCTTCCAGAACTTCAACGCCGCTCATCTTCTTTAGTTTGATATCTAAAATCGCCAGGTCGATTGTATTGGATTGTAAATATTCAAGGGCTTTTTCTTCTTCCGTAAACGGAAAAACCTGATGCCCTTTTTTTTGCAAAATTCTTTTAATCAGAATTGCCGCATCTAAAACATCATCTAATACTAATATTTTTGCCATCTACTGACTCCTCTTTTTTCCACTGGCGATTAAGTTTTTATAAATATTAAATTTCCACTTAAATAGATATTGCAGGAAATCGAATAATGCATACAGTGCTTTGCACCGTGTCAAAGACATTACCTGCGACAGATGGCGGACTTTCAACCTGAATCCGACCCCCATGATCATTAATGATACCGAAAGTGACCGACAAGCCAAGTCCGGTTCCTTTGCCGACCGATTTGGTGGTGAAAAAAGGATCAAATATCCGGTCTATTTTATCCTGTCCTATGCCTGACCCGTTATCCCCGACATAAGTCACCACTTCATTGTTTTTTTGATCATACTCAGTTTTTATATGAATGGTTCCGTTCGTTTCAATGGCATCGTGGGCGTTTCCGAGCAGGTTAATAAAGACCTGCTTAAATTTGTCTTTGTCACCTTTGACGGCCGGCAAATCAAGTTCATAATCCCTGATAATGCTCACCTGATCCAATTTGAATGTATGCTCCACCACCGGGATGGATTCTTCAATCAATTGATTTAAGTCCAGTAAAGTAATGTCACTTTCAGTGTATCTGGAAAATTTTAAAAGGTCGGAAACAATTTTACGGCATATTTTAGTATGTTTTTCAATCATGATTAAATCATCATGCACCTGACTGTCCGGTGCCGAATCTTCGAGCAAGAGCTGGGCATATCCTAGAATAACGCCAAGGGGTGTGTTAATCTCATGGGCGATGCCTGCTGTTAACTGGCCCACAGCCTCCATTTTCTGGGACTGGGAAAGAAGTTCCTGGACCTGTTTCAGTTCGGTGATATCTCGCCCGCTGCACAATATGCCCCATACTTTACCGTTTGTTTCCAGAACCGGAATTTTCACAACATGGAGCCATTTAGTTCCTTTGGGTCCATCAAACTTGCTGCTTTCTTTAATCAGTGGCTTGCCTGTGGAAAAGATTTCAAGGTCTTCCTGTTGATGCGTTTTTGCCTGTTGCGTGGGAAATAAATCAAAATCAGTTTTTCCAATGATTTCATGTTCTTTTTTACCAATAACCTCGCAGAATGCCTTGTTTACAGATTTATATACGGAGTGGCGATCCTGGAGAGAAACAAAGTCGGGTATGACATCTAGAATAGTTTGCAGCAGCTGACGTTGTTCTTTTAATACTTTTTCTGCATTCTGCCGCTCCAGGAGACGGGTTTTTAATGATTGGGTCATTGTATCAAAGCTTTCCGCTAAACTCTGTATTTCATCTCCCGAACATTTCCGATAAACCTGACATTTTTGGCAACTGATAATTTTTTTAGCGTATTCTCCCTCAACGCAGGTCGGGCATAGGGTTCCTGCGGTATACCAGCACCGGTGACGCAGGTCTCCATATGCCGGGCATTCTTTATTATCACATTCCATAATGTCCCAACAGTTTTTGTTCAACAATGGTGCTGCATGGATATCCAGATTCCCCCGCAATGCCTGCTCTGTTGATTCATGAAGAATTTTGATGCGCCGGGTAACCGTACGGGCAAAAAATGTCCCTAAAAACCCGGCAATCAGAATGACAAATCCGGTGGACAGGAAAGCACTTAATATGGTGCGGTTGATTGCTTTTCTGACTTTGGTGCGAAGCAGTCCCAGGCGAACGGTCCCGAGTCTGTCCTTGTCGATAAAGATCGGAACCGCATAATCATAAATAAGCTGATCACCGGTATCTAAAAAGCGTATGGAAAATTTCTGCTGGTCCGAGACGCTGTTCACGGTTTTCAAGTCTGTTGGAAAACCGCCCTTAAACGTGTGAACAAGGGGGTTTGTATTTGCGTCCAGCACAAAGGTGTAGAAAATGTCATCACTGAGCGTTGCAGTTTGATCAATAAGCGTTTTCATCCTTAAAAAATCCATGGCCAGCATCGGTTCGACCATACGGGCGGCAAGATTGACCCCTATGGAAATACCGCGATCACGGTTCTCTTCCAACAAAGATTCCGTCATGATCCGGCTGACAAGAAACAGAATAACGATTCCCAGGAGCAAAAGCAGAGAGGCCATCCCTAAATAAATTTTACTTCGAAATCCTAATTTCATTATTCTTCCAGACTGATGCCGACCATGGCAGCCAGCTTATTTACCTGATCAAAATCCCGATCATCTGACGATATCAATCTGGTAAAATGCGCGGCATCCAGGATCTGCTTGTGCTCTTTTAGATTATAATCGAGTTTTAACATGGCTGTTTTTATTTTTTTCACAATTTCGGAATCCAGTCCTGCTCTGGACGCATAAACCCATCCCGGATAAAACTGAGTTTGGGCAATGATCCGAATCTCGCTGGTATCAATTTTATCCGCGACCACATTCAACGTTCCTTCCCGAATGGTGCCGATATCGTATTTCCCTGCGTGGACCGCCAGGACGACCCCTTCCTGCTTGCCGCCGGGCCCGGGCGCAAAGCTGATTTCATTGAAATCTGTTTTTTTAATGCCATGGGCTGCAAACAAGCCTAAAGGATAAAGATATCCCCCGGCAGATGATGAATCAACAGCGATCCAGCGCTTTCCAGAGCAATCGGAAATGGTTTTGATCTGCTGATTATCCGCCCGGCAGATAATCTGTCCGCGGAAACGTTCCTGATTATTGCCTTCAACAATACGAACAAAGGCCCGGGCGCCATACCTGTGAGCGATTTTGACATAAATAAAAGGATTGGAAAAAGAAATGTCAATTTTGTCTTGCTCGACCATTTTCATATGCTGTTCAAAGCTGTCCGGAAATATTTGTTTTATATTAAGATTTATTTCTTTGCACAAATATTCCACCAGCAGGTGATGCCTTTGGTAAGAAACCGTATGGGAATACTGCGGAAGATAAGCGTAAGTAATGGCATCCGAGGGTTCTTTCAGGTTGACCGGTTCTTTTTTGCTTAAGTCTACTTTAACCGCCTGTTCATCCTGGTTACAACCGACAGATAGAAATAAGCAAACGATATCCTGATTGCAGCCGGCAGATAGCAACAAACCCAATAGCAGCATACTGAAAAATAAATATTTTTTCATAATAGCGTGTCTACCACTTATCGGACAATTTATAATTTATAAAATAGGCAGAATACTTTATTTAAAATTTGACGGTGGGCGTTCGATGTTTAATGTTCATAGCCTGTCAGGGTTTTTCAATTGACTTCCGGATTCTTCAGGCCTTGTTTTAAATTTTTAATGGGCACGGCCAGAACATGGGTGATGCCTTTTCCGGTATAGGTATTTCCTTCAACAACAGCAATGTAAAGCATATTGCCATACACACAAACGGATTGGACCGGTCCCTGAAAAGGGGTGTTCAACAATTTGAATGTGTAAGTGCCGTTATGCGGACAGAGAATGCCCAGTCTCCCATTCAGTGGGGGGCTGCCGTTTATGGTATGCCAGAATTCTGAGTCGTTGGCAGGGATAACGGTAAAAATAAGATTGTCGAGTTGAAACAGGGCCGGTTGCGGCCATAATGGTAAGTCCGTTGGCGCGTCAGTGCCAGTGATCATGTCGTCAACCAGTATGGATTTTATAGGAACAAACGGTGCTGGCGATTCCCATTTTTGTTTATCGTTTTCATATATGACCAGTTTCCCACCGGCATTATAAAAAACGGACTCCTGAATTCCGTTTCCATCCAGGTCCGCAAAAATGGCCCCGGGGAGATTAAATCTGTCGGGAATGTTGATATTGTCAAGTTGCGTAATTCGGCCCGCGTCATCAATTCCCAGCGCAAAAACAGCGCCATCAAAATAGGTTTCCGCATCATAATTCTGGCCGACGAATGATTTTTTGATACCGTTCCCGTCGGTATCCAGAAATCCCATGAAATGGTCAATTCCTTTTGACAGAACCGTAAATCCCCGGGAAGAAAGTTTAAGCATTTTTGATCGCATACCTTCTTTTTGATCATAGATGTTTAGAATGATCAGGCCGTTATGCCCCGGCGATATGTTGAGTACATCACCGAATCCCTGATAATTATACTGATATTTTGCCGTGTCGTCCATGGCCTGAGCGATCACGGTTTTATTGTAAAGATAAATGAAATAGGGAGATTCAGAATCATCCGGGACCATGATTCCCATGTTGGTCACTGAATGATCAAGGCGGGTCACTGCTGAATAGTTGTTTATTTCCAAGCGGGTACTTAATCCCGGCGTTCCTCCCGATAATCCCGGGATATTTTTCTGTATTGTCTGGTTTTCTTTTTCCCCTGTCTCCGGCAGTTCAGGTTTATGGGTAGATGTCGGGGAGATAGAAAGCGCAGAAGTCGATTTTCCATATGTCGCTAATATCTCTCCGCCGCTCCAGATGGTGAAATTTTGTTTGTCCGCGGCGATCACAATTTCATCAGGAGACGGAATCGGGCGCGTGTTTTTTTCAATGCGTTGGTATGCCTGCCAGTCAAGTGACGGGAGTCGGGCCCTGATTAATTCGTAAAGGTGAAATGAAGTGCCGTTCATATCCTGAAATGTTGTTTTAATGTCCTGGAAACGGTTCGCTGTAAGGCCGGATTGGATATCACACGGTTTATTCAAGCATTTGATGGCTATTTCAGAAAAATATTTTTCCACCTGTATGACATTGCATACGGCCAGCAGAACCGGTAACGTCCCAAGTTTTTTACCGGTTACGGGATCAATGATCTGTTCTCCCTGAGAATATAAAGTCCATAAATCTCCCTTTTTGATGTGATTGTCTGACCCTTTATTGATCAGGTATCGTCCATCCTGACTTTTAATCACAGCCGCTTCCAAGGGGGCAAGCGTATTTGCGATTTTATCCGGTATGGTTTTTTCCGCACAAATACAGTTTGACGGGGAAAAGAAAAAAAGAATAGTTGATATAATAATGATAGGGGTAAAAAGACGGTTCAAAACAATCCCTCCAATTTAAAAAAGCTGGTGGCATTTATGCCACCAGCTTTTTATGTAGAATATTTCTTCTTCGAATGCAACGATGATTGATTTCTTTAAAAGCTGACCTTAATACCGGTTGCCAGTTTATAAATATCATCACCGTCATAGTTGTCGCTGGCCGCAAGATGATCGGCACCGTCACCGGCCACCAAGTATGCCGCATCAACTTTCAACTGCACATATTTATTCAATTGATACGTATACCACAGGTCAAATTCATATCCGATATCGTCATCGTTTGCGCCTGTTTTTAACTCCAGATCTTCAGCTGTGGTCAGGTACCTTACCGCCATCCTCAGATTGTTTTTCTCATCAATCTGGTAATCTCCTTGAATCGCATAGTTGATCAGGCCTTTATCCATAATATACGGTGCGTCGGAGATGGTCCGGTCACAGTCGGCAAGAATCGTATCTTTAAAGAAAATGGTGCCGATTTTGACATCCACATCAATGGAATCAAAGTTGTCCGCGTCACTGTCATTGGCATCATCATCACCGCTGACATAAAGGATGTTGCCGGAAAGTTTGAAACTGTCATTTATCTTCACCCCAACGGTCAAGTCCGCCAGCCATGCAGAACGATCAAGATCTTCAATGGTAGTGTCATCGAAATCAATGTCCCCTCCCTGATAGATAAGGGCAAAATTACTGAAAATGGCATCCTGGTTGAATTTTCCGGTTAAACCAACATAATAGGTGTCACTGTCATATGTATCCCCAATGCTTGTATCAGTTATATCCAGGTCTGCATAAATGCCGAAAAATCCCAGGGTGGTGTTTGGCATCAGTTTGTTATCAATTTTAATTACCAGATAATCATTGTCTCCCCCATCGGTAATCTTGTCGTCTTCGCCGCGGTACCAACCGACCATGGTTTTTAAATCATTATACTTATGGTGGTAGGTAAGACCCGGTGCGGTTTCACTCCATACCCACTGGTTGATTTTGGTGGGCTGAAGACCGGCACGGATCTTCCCGCCAATTACCGGCATCGTTACTTCGGCATAGGCAAAGCGGGTTTCCTGGTTGACGCCATCTCCGGAACGACCGAATTTTGTATTTTTGGTATCGCCCCAGTTATACGTTCCCACTTCCAGGCCGTAAACAATTTTGGCCAACCCGTCATCGGTGGTTCCTTCAAACCGAAGCCGTGCTTTGGTCAGCCCGAAAGCAGATTCTTCATTTTCACTCATGACATCGTACATAGTGCTTTTCATACCCTTGTCGTTCAGGTTGCCGTTATAGCTGAAGAAATCCGTTGTGCCACTTTTTTGGGACTGGGGCATGGCTGCAGCATTGTCGGTAACACCGAATACCTGCCACATTTTACCATGAAACGTATAGTCAAATGCATACGATGTTCCCGAAAATGCTAAAAATAAAATCATTGTTAAAATCAGTTTAAGATAGCTGTGCTTCATCTGTTCCTCCTTTAATTAAAGTTTATTTAAAATATAAGCGGTTGGAAAAATTATTTTTATCTTTCACCATTAGACTTTTTCAACATTTGCCTTTATATACTTGAGCAGCGTGGTGCCGCCGACTTTTTCAGAGGCATTGGGCTTCATGATGTAACTGGGCGTGTTGGTCCCGCCAAACTGTGGATATTTGGGATCTCCTTCAAGGCCGCGGGTATGCCCAAAACCACCGGCGGAGCCGAGAACGCCTTGCATGATAAACCAGGTCGGCTGTGCCGTCATTTCCACCTGGCCCCAGGGAGACGTTAATCTTACCTTATCTCCGTCATTGATGCCGCGTTTTGTCGCATCCAGGGTGTTTATCCATAAGGTGTTGGTGCCAAATAATTTCATCAGCTGATAATTGCTGAAAGTGGACGAATGTTCGTGTTCATACATCCGAAAATTACCGAAAATAAAGGGGTTATCAGTATCCGGCTGAAGGTCTGCTTCCGGTTCTTTATAATCAGGCAACGGGTCAATGCCCTTTTCCTGGGCAACGGGGTTGAGAAAATTATACTTGCCGGTAATACTTTTTCCTGATGATCCATAGCCGTCCGGGGGATTAATGCTTCCCCATTTTTTATATTTATAATATTCGGCGGTGTCGGTAACAATAAAGCCTTTTGCTTTGAGCTCATCAAAAGACCAGGGTGTGTCGGCCATTTGATTCCGAAAAGCATCTTCAATGTCATTCCAGGGAAAGTATTGACCCAGATCCAACCGCCGGGCCAGTTGAATGGTTATTTCCCACATGGGCCGGCAATCATACATGGGTTTGACGACTTCTGCATAATACCCGATGAACGCCTCATACATCCAATCCGGTTTTATCTGGCTCTGTTCCAACCAGGTGGCATCCGGCAGGACAACATCGCATAACAACGCACTGTTGCACATAAAGGCATCGATAATGGCCTTAAACTCCATTTTTTCAATGGCCTTTGTGGTGGACGCCTGATGCCCCCAAGACAGCACGGGGTCACCAAAATAAATGATCATTCCTTTAAGCTTTCCAGCCTCAACGTCATCTAAGAGATGCGCCGGCGACCATCCGGCCCAGATATCAAACTTATCAAGCTTGGGTGCAGACCCCTTGGGTGGTTTTTCCTGGCCTTTGCCCCAGGCGGGTTTTAGTTTTCTTTTAAATGGCAAAGAAGGTCCTCCGGGTGCGTCAAACGTGCCGCAAAGGCCGTTTAAAGCCTGAAGCGCGGCTGTGCCGTACATACCGTTGGGAACCTGTGCAAGACCTGTCCAGGAGAACGCCCCTTTTTTTTTGGCGCTGGCAAATTCGATGGCAATGCGCTCAATGGTTTCAGCCGGGACACCGCTGATTGCCGCCGCCCATTCCGGTGTTCTGGCAATACCGTCTTCATCTCCCATGACACGTTTTTTAAATGCATCGAACCCATGGGTCCAGTTTTCTACAAAATCCTTGTCAAAAAGATCATTTTTAATAATTACATAACTCATGGCCATGGCAACCGCCGCATCAGTTGAGGGTTTGATCGTGATCCATTCTGTGGCGGCAGCGGCTGTCTCGGACATTCTGGGATCAAATACAACGAGTTTGGCGCCCCTTTTAATGGCCGCTTTCAATTCGGCGGTTTTTCGCTGACCATAAGAAGTGGCCAGCTCATTCATTCCAAAATGAAGGATATAGTCGGACTCCTGATAGTTTATCCAGGGACGTTTATCGTTTAAGTTGTGTTCGTTGGCCATGCGGTTGGCATTGTCACACATGGGGCGATGAGTGGTTTTAGGGCATCCCAGGTGGTCAAAAAGGGCCTCATGAATCCAGTTGGCAAAATCATTGCCCCTGAAATATCCGAGTTTATCAGAATCAATCCGTTTAATTCCTTCGGCCACCTTATCTAAAGCTTCATCCCAACTGGCTTTCCGGAAACGACCATTCTCTTTGATAAGCGGGGCTTTAAGCCGGTAAGGAGAGTACAGGTGTTTGGGGGCTGCCCCGCCTTTGGGGCATAATCTGCCGCCGCCTTTAGGGTCGCCGGGCAGACCGGATGCACTGATTAAAATACCGTCTTTCAGTTTGGCGGTCATACCGCATAGCGCGCCACAGGTATAACAATGCGTTGGTATTGATTTGTCCGGTTCCGGATCTGTTGCACCTTCGGACAGGGTGAAATACGCCGGTTCCAGAGTTAATGCCCCAACCGCTCCGACTAATTTCTGAGTGGTTTCCTGGCCCCTGGTAAAGCCGTCAATCCGCATGTTCTCACACATTAACGCGCCCCGGGTAAAATTGGCCAATGCCTGATAGAATTCTGTCTGCGCAGAAGTTGCCAGTTGATCGCAAAAAGAAGGCACCCACTGGAGGTATTTATTTTTGAAAAAATCTTTGTACAGATCTTCATTGCCTTTTTCCAGCAGGTAACGAAGCAGCTCCATTTCAACTGCCACGTGTTCTTCCAAGTCTTTAAAGTCCGGATTTTTGTGAACACCGGCCTTTCGAAAAAATTCTCTCAGTTCAAAGACCGGTTTCTGCATGACAACCGGTTCCTTGGTCACATGAACAGATTCATAAGGCATGACAGGATTCTGACCGGCATTTAAAAACAAATCGGCATAGTCATAACTCAGTTCCTTATATAACTTTGCAGCATCTCCGCTTTTTAAATATAAACGCATCCCCTCGGCCCCGCTCATGAGGTCCATGAACCCGCATCCTTTTACCGATTCTAAAAGCCCATCAAGGAATTCATCCTGTTGCATGGCGGCAATGAGTGCCATTGGTATTTCATCATGATACAGTGTGGAGAGAAATTGATATCGCATAGCTCTTGATTTAAAAAAGGATGGTTCCATTTTTAAATTTCCTTTCATGCTTTTGATTTCTTTTAATGTCTGAAACAGTTAAATCACAGATTTGATTGACCGCAGACAAGACCCATACTCGGCAAAGGACCTAGGCCATCAAAGGATTCTTAAAATGCAATATCCATACCATCATAGGCGTATTTCAGGCTTATTTTTAAAAAATTTTCCGGTCCTGAATTTCTTGTAATATCAGGCATATCGGTAGTTTCCAGCATGCAATAAATAAAAATATATGTCTGGCAACAGGGGCTGAAAGTAAAAAAGCGTGGTTTTTTTATTGCACTGATAGGTTTTTATTGCTGTTGTGTATCTATTTAAAATAATATGATAATTGAATAAACTTATCATATTCGCAATTTTTTTATTGCAGACGATTCAATGTCAATAAACATTTTTTAAACTGATTTAAACGGATTTTTAATTTATGTGTTCTATGCTATCCTTTTGATTTTAAATGATATCGTTTTATATTCCAAAAAAAATAGTCTAAGATTGGACGGCTATCGTTAGGGTGGCACATAGATTGCTTTAGTTTATCAGCGTTACGCTATTTTTTAAGTAATGCCTGGCTCAGAAAATTTTACATTCTGGCAAATTTTTTTAAAATTAACCAAAGGAGTCATTTAATGAAAAAATCGTTATTATCAATTATGTTATTATCCATCGCACTGGTTTTTATTTCCGCCGGCGCCGGATTTTGCAGGACCCAGGCCGCTGTTTCCGCAACGGAATACAAAGCCGGTGATAGGGTAACCATTGAGGGAACCATAAGCCCTGGTCAGGATCTTTACATTGCGATTTCATCTCAGGATACGTTTGCCCCTAAAGACACAAACGGTGTTCATGAAGTCAGCAAACTTAAAAAAGCCGGCGCAAAAAAAGGCTTTGCCAATGATACGGCAATTCCTGCCCTGTATTATCTGTTGACCTCAAACCCGGATAAATTTGGTGCCGTCACTGATAAGAAATTTGGGGGGCCGTCTTTTTTTACGCAAAAAGGAAAAAGAGGGCTTTATAAAACCACTATGTTCGAGCTGGCCAAATTTGACGCCCTTGATTCAGAAGCAAAAATTGCCCTTGCAACTATCAAAACAAAAGCGGAATGGGATTTTTTCAGGTATGCCCATGAAGATAAATATGGGATTAATACCATTGTAAAAGAAAAGACCCAGGTGGGAAACGTGACAATTAATGCCCGAAGCATTCAGGGTGATTACAACAAGACACAGAATTACTGGGACAAAGGGACATCCATTCAACTGGATAAACAAACCGGTAAATTTAAAGCTTCTTTTAAAACGTTTCGTCATACACCACCGGATACCAGGTTTGATGTGTATGTAAATAATACAAAAGCCGGCAGCTATGATGTCGAAGCCAACGGGTTCTGGCTGACCCTGGGCGGGCGCTATATGAATCCTCTCTGGGTGGTCCTTGGTGCGATTCTGGTAGGTATTTATTTTTCCATGATCGGTGCGGCCGGTGGCCTGTTGATGTCGGCGTTCCAGGTGATGGTTGTTCAGACTGCCGGTCCCATCGGTATTAATGCGGCAAATGTTCTTCGTCCGTCAAACATTGCGCTGACACTCTTTTCACCCCTTGGATCATTCTATCGGTATGCCGTCAAGGAAAAACGAGTGGCATGGCCGGTGGGACTCTCTTTTGGTGTGGGAATCTTTATCGGTTCCATCTGGCTGGGACAATATGTGACCAAATATCTGTCCATCAGTACTTATAAGGAATGGCTGGCCATTCTGGTCGTGATTATGGGCATCCGGACCCTTTATGAACTGTCCCCCAAAGTTATGGCAAAACGTAAAAATATTAAAGCCATGACTCAAAAATTTAATGATGCGGTTGCCAAGGCCAAAGCCAGCGGCACAGCCGTTGAAATGGGAAGGATTGAGTCGGTAAAGAGCGGATTAACCGATTACCGTTTCAAGTTCTGGGGAGAAGAGTTTACTATTAACCCCTTACTGTTTGGTATTTTGGGCCTTGCTATCGGTGTTGTTTCCCGAAGTTTCGGTATTGGCGGCGGATTTTTGCTGGTACCTGCCATGACCACGCTGGGTGCGCTGCCCATGTATGTTGCCGTGCCTATTTCGCTTATCGGAACCTGTTTTTCCAGTATCGGGTCATTTATCGGTTACTTGCTCAACAGTTATCTTCCGGATATGGTATTGATGGTTTCCATTATTATCGGTGGTTTTATCGGTGGAATGTTGGGCAGCCGGGCCCAGAAACTGTTTAGTGAAAAAACATTAAAAATTGTTTTAGCGTTAACCATGTTTTTTCTGTTCTTCCGGTTCTTCAAGATTGAAATCTGGATATAATCTGATATAATAGAATCGAAAGTAACCTTTATTTATTTTAATAAGGGGAAGGAAATCTTTCCTTCCCCTTATGATTTTAATAATTAGTTTAGATAAAATGAATGCATTTTTAGATATCGTATGGCTGAAATTAATGGCCCTTGTGCATTATATAGCGCAAGGTCTTGATTTTATACTGGCCCCGCTGAGTCCAATGGGGCCTTCTGTCATGATACTGGCAGTTGTGGTGGTCACGGTTGCAGTAACAAAATTTCTAAGCAGTATTTATAAAACAAATCGATATGTTGAACTAAAAAAAGAGTTTGATTACTGGCTTGATCTTCGAAAAGAAGCCCTGAACGTGGAAGATAAAGATCAGGGGAAAGCACTTGCTAAAAATATTGACCAGGCAAAGCTTAACAATGTGTATTATAATTTTTTTTTCGAGGACCTGATGTTAAGCCTGGTGACAAAATATCTCCCGGTATTTTTGATGCTGGCGTATGTTAACGAAGCATTTAAGGCTGACAACCTGATAAAAAATTTCGGGCAGGCATATATTTTCAAATTCATCAACTATGACGGCAAAGAGATTGTGATCGGGGCAGTCTTCTGGTATGTACTCTCCATTCTGCTGGTTTTCGTTGCCTGGTTTTTTTTCGGCCTTTTATATCGAAAGTATATAAAAAAATAATAATTTAACCCGAACTCGCGTAATTTCTCAATAAGCTCGGGTGTCCACACACAATAAAATTTAGATTTATTAAATGAGGGGCCATATTCCTTATTGGGGTTTCGGCGTAAGCCTTTTATAAAATCCTTACGGATAAAATCCACCCGAACTTATTGAGAAGTGACGAACTCGCACGGGCGTTTCTGAAAATTTATTTCACCTCCGCAGTTACTGGCGCCACAAAGAAATCCATCGCTTTTGAATCATGATTTCCGCAGTCACCACTTTTTTGTGGTATATTTTACTTTTAAGAAATTTTTAAATGATGAACTCCATCAAAAATATAATCCGCCGGCCATTTTTCCTTTTATCCGCCGCAATGGTATTCTCCCCGAGGGTTGTCTCTGCTACCCAGATTCACGGCTTGTCTGAAGGTATATACGTTCATCAACTGGCACATCTTTTTTTCATGATTTCCATGGGGTTTTTTATTCACTGGCTGCGGCGCAGGCATCTTGTTAAGGAAACCGGTTGGCGTTACAT
>CAZQLG010000044.1:0-10421 GCA_964594105.1 uncultured Desulfococcus sp.
AATCTTCCCTGCATGGCAATGACTTCAATGCTTTCCAGGGTCCCGGATATTAATCGTCCGTGATGACTTTGGACGGTTGACGCCGGGATATTGGGAATTTCACCGTAATCTAATACTTTGTTTATTTTTAGAGCGTCGATGCTTTCTCCCAGCCCGGTACCGGTCATAATGCCGATGAGCGGCGGATGCTTCACATGGTGTTTAACAAAATCGACCGCTTCTTCAACCTGCTGCTTGTATGTTTTCATCTTTTATAACCGATTATAAATAATTTGTATCCTGAGTACCTGAAAAACTACTGCAACAAAGCAGATGGGATTTTTAACAACGCCATCGATATTAGCCTTTGCTTTAACCAAAAGAAATATAATTAATTCACTGACGGCAAAAATGCAATGCCGAAACCGTCACCGGGCTTTCCGGCCCTGTTACCAGCATCGGCATTGCTTGTTATATTTGCCCGGCATATATATACCGGGCAGGATTTCGCCCGGGTCAGCAGGCCGGCATCCGCACGGCCGGTTGAGCTGGGAAACGGGCAAGCCGGAACCCGATATTGTTGTTCCGGTTGTCCGGGGTGTTGTTGTTGCGATTGGCTGACCGGCAGTTCCTGGCGTTGTTGTTCCAGTTGCCGCCCCGCAACACCCGGTTCGAGCCTTTAGGGCGAAACCTCGAACCGATTGATGACATTTCGCCTGAAACCCGCTGCATCCGCAAGCCGGGTAAAAGCAACCAGCGGTTCCATATGCCGCGTAAGCTCAGAAAGCGACCAGTTCCCCCTTGACCATTGATTTTCATAGGCTTTAAATTTTTGCACGAACCGTTTTTTGCTTCCCGGTAAAAGGCAGATTCTGTCAGATGAGATCAGAAAGCCCAGAAACGGAACCCCTTGTTTGCATCGGTTTAATTGAATCGAATCCTTTAAATCGAGGCTAAGCTGCCGGGCCAGAAAATTTCTGACCCGATCCAACGCAACATTAAGCGATGTTTTGTTTGTTTCAAACAAAACAAAATCATCCATGTACCGCAAATACCCCGGCACTTTCACTTCTTCTTTGATCCAGTGATCAAAACCGGAAAGGTAAAAATTAGCCAGATGATGGGAAATAAGGTTGCCGATGGGCAGCCCCTTTCCCGGCGACGTATGATAGGTATCTATAATCTGATCAAAAATATTTAAAACAGCCTTATCTTTGAACCGTCGGACCAGCAATGCCAATATAATATCGTGATCAATGGAGTCAAAATATTTACGGATATCAAGTTTTAAAAACCAGGGATATCGTCGCGCATACGATTTTGCCCGCAAAACCGCCCGGTGGGTCCCTTTTCCTTTTCGACACGCATATGAATCATATATTGCATAAGTGTCCAGCAGCGGTTCGCAGATATTCATCACCGCATGATGCAGAACCCTTTCGGGAAAGGAAGCCGCGCAGATCAGCCGGCATTTTGGATCATATACACGAAAAAACCGGTAATGTCCGATATCTAATGATTGTTTTTTCAACTGGTCGTAAAGAGTTAAAATATTCTGTTCAAAATTATTTTTAAACGCGATGACATCCAGACGGTCATGCTTACCCCGGCTGGCTTTCCAGTATGCCAGCCGGATATTGTCCGGCTGAACAATCAACGGATAAAGGTTGCCGGCACGCTTCACCCGGATTCACCACCGGACTTGACGCCGGTTGCTGTCACAATATCAAGAACCTCTTTTCCGTATTTTTTCAGGCGGGCATCGCCCACGCCACCCAGACCGCCAAGGGCCGAAAGCGAGGTGACCCGCTGCCGGGCAATGGCGGCAAGCTGCTCATTGCTAAAAATGGTATATACCGGCGCCCCTTCTTTTGCCGCGATTTCCTTTCACCATTCCCTGAGTTTCACAAAAACGGCGAAATCGTCCGGGCTCAATATTTCCCTGTAGTCCACCCGGTTCTTTTTTTGCATCCCCTGGTTTGCCGGAATCGGTCAGATATTCAACGGCCATGCACCAGCAGGCGTTTTCTGCCTGGTTGACAAATTCCCGGTGAATGGTAAGTACCCGGTGCGACCGTAAAAACAGGTTCAGATCTGTTTCCGCCTGAATGCCTGAATGGAAGGGAATCATGAAAAATTTAAACTGCACCGGCATGAGAATAAACTCCTTGTTAAATAGTGGCCGACCGAAAACCGCTAAATAATAAACCAACCCATTTCAGCAAAAAAAATCTTCCCTTATGTGCCGCGCCATCCTTGCCTTCAGACGTACGAATGCCTTGCTCCGCTGCGGACATCCAACGTCTTCCGGCTGCGGATGTCCGGCGACACACACCCGGCCGGGCTTACTGACCCGGGAAACCGGCAAGCCGGAACCCCATATCGTTGTCCCGACAGTCCGGGGAGTCGCCGCCGCGATCGGCCGACCGGCAGCGCCTGGCGCCGGCGTTCCAGCAGCCGCCCCGCTCCACCCGGTCCGAGCCGGATGTTGGCCCTTCAGGGTCAGTGACCCATGCGGATGGATAATCGCTATACCAGTAGTCCGCACAACATTCCCAGACATTGCCGTGCATGTCATACAGTCCCCAGGTATTGGCCTGCTTTTGGGCCACCGGATGGGTGGTGGAGCCGGCATTGTAACAATACCACCCCATAACATCCAGGTTCGGATCTAAGCCACACGCGGCTTCCGTCATGTTCCCGTTGGCAAAATCCGTAGCGCTGCCGGCCCGGCACGCATATTCCCATTGCGCCTCTGTGGGCAGAAAATAGGTCCCTTCTCCCAGGGCGTTGATGGCGGTGATAAACGCCTGAATATCATCCCAGGATACCTGTTCCACAGGACAGTCTCCGCCGCAGGCGGTAAAATTCGACGGATTGCTTCCCATGACCGCCTGCCATTGTGCTTGGGTCACCTCCGTGGTCATCATGTAAAACGGCTGGGTCAGGGTCACTCCATGAATCGGTTGCTGAGAGCTGTCATATGTCGATCCCATCATAAACGTGCCGGCCGGAATCAGGTTAAACGTCATGCCCAGTGTATTGGTAAAATCCGTCGAAGACCGGATTCCGCCCGCTACCTGCAGGGCGTCAATGGCTTCCGGCAGTCCTTTTTTCCCATCACCACCCACATCCCAAACCACTGCCCCGGCGGTCATCACCGATAAAAACAACCCCGCAATCATCAACGCAAAACTTCTGAATTTCATAATCCCTCCTGATGGTTAGTATAATTATATATTGTTGTTTGTACCCCTGCTTAAGTGTTTCTAAGTTTTAAAGTTTAACAGTTTAAAACTATATATGAAAAAATTTAAAAATACCATCAGAATCCACGGTAAATTGATTCTACCCTTATTTAGAGACGATGAACTGTATTGACATATTAAAAAGATTATGAAAAAAATAAATGGTTTTATTTATCTTGTCTATACAGATATGCTATTAATATTGTAATTTAAGCTTGTTGGAATAATTTCTAACACCACTATAATTGTACGGTTCAGGCATTTTAAATCAGGAGTTGCGTTATGATTGAAGCATTTTTACTATTGGGAGGAATGGGCCTGGTCATTGGTGCCGGCCTGGCCGTGGCTTCTAAAGTCTTTTATGTTTATGTGGACCCAACGGTTGAAAAAATTGATGACCTGCTGCCCGGTGCAAACTGCGGCGGATGCGGATATCCCGGATGCGCGGCGAATGCAGAGGCCATCGTGGCTGGCAAATCTTCCCCCGATTCCTGCGTTGCCGGCGGACCTGAACTGGCGGAAGCCATCGCAGAAGTCATGGGCATGAAAATTGAGGCCAAAGAACCGGACATCGCGCTCCCCGGCTGTACATACGGTGTCGGAGAAGCAGCACTGAAATACACCTATGACGGTCTCAGCAGCTGCCAGGCGGCTGCCATGCTGTATGGCGGGATGAAAGAATGCCAGATCGGTTGTCTGGGGCTTGGTTCCTGTGCGGCCGCCTGCCCCTTTGACGCGATCACCATGAGCAAAGACGGTCTGCCGGTGGTGGATGAAGTCAAATGTACCGGCTGCGGAACCTGTGAACGCGTCTGTCCCAAAAACATCATTACCCTGTCTTCCGTCACGCGCAGAATCTTAAAGGAATACACCACTGACGACTGCACCACTCCCTGCCAGCGGGCCTGCCCGGCAGGAATCAATATCCGCGAATATATCCATCAAATCGCTGAAAAAAACTATCATCAATCAGTACAGGTGATTAAAGAAAGAAATCCCTTCCCCACAGTGATCGGCCGAATCTGTCCCCGGCCCTGTGAAACCGCCTGCCGCAGGCAGTTAATCGATGAACCGGTGGCCATTAACTTTCTCAAACGGTTTGTTGCTGATTATGAAATGCAGAGCAATAACCGGGTGCTTCCATTTAAAGCCCCGGAAACAGAGCGCCTGGTAGCGATCGTCGGCGGCGGTGTCGAAGGTTTGTCAACGGCATTCTTTACCGCCCGCCTGGGTCATTCACCCACGGTATTTGAAGCCACTGAAAAACTGGGCGGATTGCTCAGAACAGCCATTGCCCAGTATCGGCTCCCCCACGACATTCTCGACTGGGATATCGAAGGGATTGTTGAAATGGGCGTTGACACCCAAACCAACCAGACCCTTGGCAAAGATTTTACCATCGCGTCCCTGCTGGCTGGTGATTATGAAACCGTATTCCTGGCTGCCGGCGGTTGGGACAGCCGAACCGAACGATTAAAAGACGCTGCTCCCAAAGAGACCGTTCCTGGAATATTTCTTTTAATCGATCTTTTAAAAACCGGTACAGACAATAAATATCAATTAAACATCGCTAAAAATGTAGTGATTGCTGAAAGCGGCAAGCTCACCCCCGACGCGATAAAAGCCTGCAAAACCCTGGGGGCAGAAAAAATTACCGTTGTTTTCAAGAATTCAAAACCAACAGCTGTTCTGGAAAATGCGGAAATTAAAGCCCTGGAATCAGACGGTGTCACGATCATGTTTGATTCAAGCATTACCGGCCTGGCCGGAAAAGGAAATCATCTGATGCAGATAACCATCAATAACGACAAGGTCATACCGGCAGACACGCTGATTCTTGAATCCGGCCGTCTGCCTGAACTCATTTTCTCCCTGCCGAAACTTAAAGGCGAAGAAGCTGATGAGACCGAAAAACCAAAAGCACCAGCCGACCAGCTGGAATGGATCGCCGTCACATCCTATAAAAATCCCGAACACGGCCTGTCAAGCGGTCTGCTGACCCAAGGCGATGTGATCACGGATTTTTCTGCCGCCATCTGTGCCATTGGCGCCGGCCGCCGAGCAGCTGCATCCATCCATTATGTTCTTTATGACATTGCGCCGGAGCTTCCGGACCATGTGATCACTCAGCAAACGATCCTTCAGGATGTCGACCACCTGGAAAACGTGACGCCATGCGCCAGGCAAATTATGCCGTTAAACAATATCAATGATATCCCGATAATATCCCCTGAAATTGAAAAAGGATTTACCGAACAAATGGCCGTTGCAGAGGCGAAACGATGCCTGCAATGCGGTCTGGTCTGCTATGCTGACCAGTCCGTCAACATCCGGGAAGCATCCTGATGGCTACTGAAGAAGGCATTATTATAAAAATACATCAAACCACCGCTATGGTGAAGACCCGCCAGATGACCGCCTGTGAATCCTGCGCGGAAAAAGATACCTGCCATACTTCCGGGGGAAACGGGGAAATAATGGAAGTGGAGGCGGCAAATACGGTTAATGCCCAGGTGGGGGATATCGTTATTATTTCGTTTGAAACCAGCCAGCTTTTTATGCTGTCTTTTCTGCTCTATGTATTTCCCATTATTGTAATGATTATCGGTGCCCTGTTGGGAGAACGATTGGCTGAAAATTTCAACGGCAATCCATCCACCTGGTCCGCTGTCATGGGATTTTCGTTTTTCTTTATTGCCATGGCAATTGTTAAATTAAAGGACAAAAAAGCCAGGAAAACCGGACAATACCGCCCGGAAATCATCAAGATCAAAAAAAAAGCCCGAGCCATGGATGAAGCGAACAATTAATTTTTCGGCTGCGCCCTGAAAATAAAACGCAAAACGCATAAACCGGGCCCCCCTAACTTATTAACGCAAATCAGCTTACACCCTTCCTCACGGAAACGCCCTTGCCGTCAGCCAATACTTTTGTTAATGTGTTAAACACGTTAGCAGGATTCACACATAGGGGACTTTCACCCCATACGTTCACGCCCATGCCGGGCGTACACAATGTGCTGCACCGGAACGCAAAAAACCACGCCCGGTGAGCAATGCGTTCGAAATCTCATATTAGATAAAAAGTCGGTGAACGAAATGAAAGAAACGCGATGGGACATGAAACCAAATAAAGCAAAGTCAACAATGCTTGCTAAGCGTCAATTAGCTGAATTTGTATACGATGCAGTGAACTTGGAAGGAATTAATTTAACCTTACCTGAAATCCAAACATTGCTTAATGGAATTACAGTGGGTGGACATAAAGTATCTGACCAACAAATAGCACTGAACCAAGCCGATACATGGCGAACGTTATTTGGGTTAATAGAAAAAGATCAGTTTGAAATCACTTATGAAAAAGTCTGTGCCCTCCATCTAATAGCGGCTAAGGACGAAGCTTTGGAGTGGGGGGCGTTTAGATCTGGTGGCGTTACTATCGCGGGAACAGATTATATGCCGCCACAGGCAGATTTGTTACCGGCGGTGTTTGAAAAAATGATTAATGACGCATTGAAAATATCAGATATTTACGATCGCGCCATCCATTTTTTTCTAACAATGGCAAGATGTCAGTTTTTTTATGATGTCAATAAACGCATGGGGCGTTTTATTATGAATGGGCTTTTGTTAAGTTGTGGGTATCCTGCTATTAATCTTCCAGCAAAGAGACAATTAGAGTTTAATCAATTGATGCTCAATTTTTATAAAACAGGTGATCAGAATCCGATGAATGCCTTTTTACGTTCTTGCTTAGATGAAAAGGTTATAAAAATCATGAAAGAATAATATTGATGGCGCATGTGTTCACGGAAGGCCGAGTTTTTTTGCCCGGCAAGTGATGTATTTCGTTATATTTTCCAGTAGGGTGGATTAGCGCGTCAGCGCGTAATCCACCAAAAAAAATAATTCTGTCAAACCGATCCATAAAATTTGCCGGATTACGCGCTGACGCGCTAATCCGACCTACGATTTAGCCCACCGTACATTATGAAGTTACATAAAAGGTATCCATGTCTTTTTGATTAATCGAATAAAGGGAATCTATAAATGCGACAAAAAAACTGCCGGGTTTATCGCTGACCTTTATTGATCGCTCGCCGCAAAGTCCATAAACGCCAAATGCCGCAGCAGTGGCGGCAAGCAGCTCCCCATCGGACACCGCGCAAAAAGCACCGGTAACCGCGCTCAGGCCGCAGCCCATTCCGGTCACTTTCGTCATGATCGGATGGCCGTTGAAAACCTGGAAAATTTTTCGGCCGTCGGTAATCATGTCTGTCGCACCGGAGATAGCGATAATGCAATTCATTTTCAAAGCAAAGTTTTGGGCAGCGTCGATAATTTCATCGGTAACGGAAAGAGAAGCGTCAACCCCCCGGGTCCGGACATCTGCTGATGTCAGTGAAAATACTTCAGACGCATTTCCTCTCAGAACCGATATTTGTGCCGCTTTCATGATTTTTTTAACCGCCTGCGTGCGCAACGACGTTGCCCCGGCTCCCACAGGATCTAGAATTACCGGTATGCCTTTGGCGTTGGCGGTTTTCGCAGCACAGATCATGGATTCGACCCAATCATCCTGCAATGTGCCGATGTTCAGAACCAGGGCGTCAGCCAGTAATGTCATTTCTTCAACTTCGCCCTGGCAATGGGCCATGACCGGAGACGCACCAATGGCCAGAAGAATGTTTGCGGAAGAATTCATTACCACAAAATTGGTAATATTGTGGATCAGCGGAGACGTCCTTTTTATTTTTTCAACCAGCTGAAATGCGTATGATTTTATATCCATGATAAATACTGATAAAGTTCGTTTTTTTTCAATCCTGTGGCAACAATTATTTCTTTTTTATCTTTTTTAAGGCGTTTTATTTTTGCTTCCACTTTAAGGGCTTGTCCTCTTTCTCCGATTTCACAGAGATACACCACGTCCAGCGTTTTGCATGACCGCGTGAATTTGGCACCTTTTACAAGTTTATTTTTGTGCTCGTTTAGACGCCGTTTAAGATTTGTCGTAATTCCGGTGTATAATGCATTCTTTTCATTTCTTAAAATATATACTGTCCAGGGTTTTTCTTTCACATGATTCTTCATAATCTACGGGATCGGCCGGATTTCATTTTTTTTAAACAATTTGTTTCCAAGCCGGTGCAGAAGGTCCGAAATCTCGGGGATTCCCAGAAAATGGCCCGCAGCAATAAACAATGCGGTAAAAAGTATTCCAGTAATCAGGCAGACAAGAAAGCTGCCGGATTGCGTCATTATATTAATACCGGCAAGCGCGGTTTTATGGAACCATTCCAGGAACAGCCCCATCGCAGCACTTAAAAAAATTATTTTTATAATAAAAAAGTACACATCACGGCTGTGCCTGTTTCGGCTTCTTTGATTCCAAATGATGTAAAGCAGCATCACCTGGACGATGGTAGACAGGGAAACTGCCAGGGCAACCCCCTGCGCCCCCATTTTCTGCATGCCGAAATAATAAAAGGGCAGACTCAGTATCACGGCAATGGTACTGTAAATAGCCGGAAACAGCGTATTCTGGATAGCAAAAAAGCCCCGGACCACAATCGTCTGGGCGGCAAACGCAAACGCGCCAACCATCATAAAAATCAATACGTTGGATGTCAGGGCGGTGGCGGATGCATCAAATCGCCCGCGCTGAAACAGAATCAATATCACTTCATGGCGAAGAACCATGAATAAAACGGAAAAAGGGATGACCAGCGCCAGATACCGAAGTATGCTATTCATCAGTCGATTCATTTCTGCCAGCTTGTTTTCAGCAGCCAGGCGGGCCATAAACGGAAAAGATGCCACCCCCACGGCCTGACCGAAAAATCCCACCAGAATGAGCACAACCCGCAAACTATAATTCAAGGCCGCAATGCTGCCTTCAGGCAGAAATGATCCAAAAAATTTAAGAAAGAATTCCGTTGAAAATGTCATGGTCATCCCAAACATCAGCGGCAAAGTCAGCAGAATGTATTTTCTCAAATCCGGATGTTTAAAATCAAAAAAAACGGAAAATTGCATGCCCACACGCCTGGCCCCCCAGAATTGTATGGCAAAATTTCCGATAAATGAGCCGGCCAGCACTCCCCAGGAGAATCCGGCCATCCCAAACCTTTGATGCAGCAACACCCCGCCGACAATAATGCCCGCATTATAGATCAGGGGCGCAAGTGCGGGAATGGCGAATCTTTCTTTAGCAAACTGAACAGCCGTCAGCATGCCGCCGGTAAAAAAGAAAAACTGGGCCGGCAGAATAATCCGGGTCATATAAATAGCGTCCGCTTTTACTGCCGGATTTTTTATACCCGGAGCGACAATGCCGACCAGTTCCGGCGCAAACCATTCTCCGAGGATAATCAGAAGCAGCAATAAGCTCCCAAACCCGTTAAGAATGATGGAAAAAACCGTCCACCCCTCTGCTTCCCGGTCTTCGGCCAGGTAGCGGGAGAATATGGGAATAAAGACAACAGAAAGAAAACCACTGGCAACAATGTGGTTTAAAATTTCCGGCAGCACAAAGGCAATCTGGTAAGCATCAACCGAGGCGTTTACACCGTCGGCATTGGCAATAACCATTTCCCTGAACAGCCCGATCACCCGGCTTAAGAACACAGATGCCATCATGATCAGAGAAGCGATCCCGATTTTTTGATTTAACGATTTTGATGCCGGCATTATGCCTTTTTTATTTCTTCAGATATAGCTGCGATCTGGTTTGAAATATTCCGAACAGTCATTCTACGATTATCGATCCACCATTTTGCGTCGGTTTCGGTATGCCATTGGATGAAAAAATTTTCAAACGCCTTTTCCGATATTTTTTTTTCATCCTCATTTTTAAACGTCAGGCTTCCCTTGAGGTAATTCACCTTATTGATGAGTTCCGAGCGGATCTTTTCCGCCCATGAAATCATTTTTTCTGAGCCTTTCAGTTCCTGAAATCCGATTCCTTTGTGAACCTTTGAAAGCTCAGATGTCTGTTGCCTGAAATATTCTTTTTTGCATTTATCACAATACCACTCCTTTTTATCCACGATAAACAGGTTTTTCTCATGGGAGTCAAAAAGCGGCACCTTGAAACTGGCACGGCATGTGCGACATTTTACTTCATACATATTTATGGCATCTGTCATTTTATTCTTCGGCCGGTGATCCGGCAATCTCCTTGGTTTAAGAT
>CAZQLG010000044.1:10521-12903 GCA_964594105.1 uncultured Desulfococcus sp.
GATCATGCCACCGCTCACATCATTCTTCCGGTAACGGCTCCGGGACAATAATCAAGTCAATTCGTCTATTGACGGCCCGGCCCTCAGGCGTTGAATTTGATGCCAACGGCCGGGCAGGGCCGTAACCCACAACAATGACTTTCTCTGCGGGGAGTGTCTGGTTGGCGACCAGATACTCCCGAACGGACTCGGCCCGTTGCTGTGACAAATGCTTGTTGAGTTCGAGGGTTCCCGTATCGTCCGTATGGCCTTCAATGACGATCGATGATTCGCCAAAAGTTCGAATTGCGCGCTGGATTTTGCTGAGCAGAAGATAGTTATCTGGCATGATAATCGACTGCCCCACAGGAAACTGGATGCCTTTCAAACGAATTACGAGTTGATTGCCTTGTTTATAAACATCGGCCTCATCGGCCGCAAAATAATTCTGGACTTCAGTAAATCGTTGGTTAAACTGTCTTTCTGCGGCCAGTTTTTGTTCCATGGCCCGTTGTCTTGCTATCAGATGTTCATTGGCGACCTGTTCCTCTTTGGTTTTTCCCTCCAGAAAAGCAATTTTCTGGTTGAGTTCGTCTAAATGCTGGTCATACGCTGCCTGCATTGTTTCAATTTCAGTGCGTTTCGTTTTTAATTGTTCCACCATGAATTGGTTGTCGTTCTGAAGGGACTGAATGGATCCTTCAATGTTATTCACCTGAATATAAAATTTCTGGTCCCGCATGTCTGGCGCCCCGAGTTTGCTGGTAAAAAGTTCTAACGTATCTTCCACGTAAAACGCAATTTCTTCCGGCGGCATGGATTTAATGGTTTTGCATTGATCCGCGATGGCAAGGGCGCGCCTGGCCATAAACAGGTTATTGCAGGCCATTTTATACATTTCTTCCTTGGCATAAGGATTTTCAGAAATAAACGCATCTGTTTCATTTAACAGCTTTTGGGCAAGCGCAAATGACGCCGGGGCGTACTGGGTGACATCATCATTTTCCGCCTTATTCAGTATGGTTCTGACTTCACCGATCGTTTCAATTTTAATTGCCCGTAATTCGAGATTTCTGTATAGTTTATTAACATCCGGCGCATTTTTTTGAGAATAATGAATGTTGTTCTTTTCAATCGAACGGGTCAGTGTTAAAAATCGTTTTTCCACCTTTTGATAGCTTTTTCCCAATTTGGTGGCACCGGCGATTCGTGCTTTGTTCCGACTTTCGATCACCTGGGCCAGAATGGTGTGGGCCACTTCTGCATTCTTTTCAGCATTATGAAGATATGTCCGGGCAATGTCTGTATACTCGGATACCACCGAGATACCACTGCCTTCTTCAACTTCTGTTTTGGCTTCTGCGAGTGAATCTTCCGCCTGGGCAAATATATCGGGAGACAGAACATCTATTTGGCTTTGCCTGGCAAGGGTGATTTCATTTTCTATCTTGTTGACTTCATCAATCGGATTTAAAACCGCTTCAGGGGGCTCAGGAGTCAACCGGGGGGTTGATGCGCTACAGGCAAAGAGCAAAACGGTTGCGATGAATAAAAGAATCTGTTTGACCGATGATTGTTTGTGCATATCGGGTCTCCTTTATACCGTGATAAATTTTATTCATACCCCATTTCTTCCAAAAGAACAAACAATTGATGGCGTCGTAAAAAGTCCCATCTACTGCGTTGTAGCAGTTTTTCAGACTTTCAATATACTACATGTATTATTTCAATCCTGAAAAACCACTACGCCTTGTATATGAAACTTTTAACTTAGCCATCCAAATACTTTTTACGAGTTTATTAACAATTGGATTATCAAAATTGATGGCTTCATAAAGTCCAAATTCTTTGCCATCGGAATCCGACTTCTATGTAATTTCATTTAAGAATTATGTAGAAATAATCATTATTAACAAGGTGTTAACTCAATTTTTAACCGTTTTAAAAAATTATTTATAGGCTCGGTCCCGGACGTGGCCAGGGGATTACTTCGTCGTTCATTCCTCACTTCTCGTAATGACAGCCGAAATTCAGGGTTTTCGTTCAGACATTAATTACACCCGCCCGTCCATTACGAATGTCGGCTTTGCATCATCTTGTGATGCAGTCTTTCAGCCCGCAAACAAAAGGCTTCAAGTTTTGCATGAATTAATTGGGGGAATGGCGATCCGTCACTTTCCACCGCCAGAAAAGGCAGTTCCTCAACCTCTTCAAGAATCGACTTAAGATGCTTATCTTTCGGGGCGGTCATCAGTTTGTCCGTCCGGTTCATGGTCTCGTTTAATATCGCCTCGGACATCCGGTTCGGCATACAGCCAAAAGGCCCGATGGCAATGACACCACATGCATGGTTCGCCACTTCGGCAATAGCGCTTCCGACGGTAAGGACCACTTCACCCGTCA
>CAZQLG010000045.1:0-12841 GCA_964594105.1 uncultured Desulfococcus sp.
TCAAGGCCGGTCCAGAGTGAAAGGCTGTTTTTTGCCTGGTGGATCAAGGTCAGAAGGCCATCCCTGAATTTAATACCGTTTTTATCCGCTTTTATCTGCCAGAAGTTTTGACTCCGCCCGTAGTTTAAGTCAAAAATCAATTCGCATTTCGGCAGTTGAAGTTTTTCCGCGATGTCGGCTAATTCTTTGGATTCTTCCCGGCTTGAGGCGGTGGTGGCATTAATTAGAATATTGGTCGGAATATCATGTTCCAATAAGGTGTCTAAGAGAAGAAATTCGCCGCTGGCGCGTACGGCAACCTGGCGGGCCTTTGCTTCACTGCGGCTGGCAACAAATATTTTGTCTGCTTTCAGCCATTTTAACACAAACGCCGCAGCTTTTGCAGCCCCTCCGGCACCCAGAATCAGGGCGGTTTTTCCGGCCGGATCAAACTGGATTTCTTCCAGCGCATCCATTAAACCAATGGCGTTGGTGTTGTAGCCCTTGAGTTTGTCTTTATTTCTGGCAATGGTGTTGATGGCGCCGATAATCTCGGCGCTTTCAGAAACTGAGTCCATGAAGGGGGCGACACTCTCTTTATACGGCACGGCGACGTTGGCGCCGGTAATGTTTAAGGTCCTTAAACTTGACATGGCCTCCCCGATTTTATCCGGTTGGACCATAAAAGGGACATAGGAGCCATTGATCCCGGCCTGTTTCATCACCTGATTAAAGATATCCGGTGATTTTGATGAAAACACCCGTTCATCGCTGAGGATGCAGAATACCAGATGCTTCTTGCCGTATGAAGACTGTTTAAGCGTGAACTGATCGCTCTTGCCTGGCAAAAGAATGAAGTCCTTTTTTGGAAAAATAAAATAATAAAAAGCAGCCGATTGGTTTGGGAAATCACAGAACCGCTGAAATTATCAAATAAGATTGAATAATTTCAGCGGTTCATGAAGCTGATACATTAATTTTAAAACTAAAACTACATATTGAGAAGGCTTTTTACGGAATCAAGGATGTCATCCGCTGAGGCCGGTTTGGGCAGATAGTCATCTGCTTCCGTGCTCATGCCATCATAGTGGGAATAGCGGGTTGAGCTGACGTGATCGGCGACTGCCGTCAAAAGCAGGATAGGAATATCATTATATTTTTCATCGGCTTTAAGCTCGGAACAGACTTTATAACCATCTTTTTCAGGCATCATTACGTCTAAAACAATGGCATCCGGTGGATTGGCTTTGACTTTTTCAATCCCTTCCACACCGTCATAGGCAACTTCTACATCAAACCCGCCTTTTTCCAGATTTTTTTTAACTATGGAGACGAAATCCGGCTCATCATCAACGATAAGAATTCTTTTTTTTTCGGTCATATTTATCCCTCCTTTTCATCACCATGATCAGATGGCTGCTTTTAATGTGCAGCCTGTTATCAGCACGTTTTATTTTTATTTTATTCAAATGAATCTGTAAAATCAATCTATTTTCGGCCTTGGGTATAATCCGGCGGTTTCTACAATGCCCGGAACCTTTTCTTCCCATTCAATGGCCATGATGTGAAATCCTTTGATACCTTCAACGGATTTTAATCGTTCGATGGTTTCAATGCAGATACGAATACCTTCTTCCGGCTGTTTTTCTTTGGGCGTGTCCGCCATTCGTTTGACAATTTCATCCGGAACATCCATGCCGGGGACTCTGTTTTTCATGAATTTTGCCATGCCTGCGGATTTTAAGGGCGTGACGCCGGCAAGAATATACACCTGCTCATGGAGCCCCCGGTCGCAGACCTGTTTCATCCATTCTTCAAATTTGTCCAGATTATATATGCACTGTGTCTGGATGAATTCCGCGCCACAGGCAATTTTTTTAGCCAGTCGGGGAACCCTGATTTCAAAGGGATCGGCAAAGGGGTTGGCGGCGGCCCCCACAAACAGTTTCGGTGGCCGGTTAATGTCTGCCCCGCCCAGGAATTTGCCCTCATCTCTCATTAAATGGACCGTCTGGAGCAATTGCATGGAGTCCAGGTCATGGACATTCTGACCCTGGGGACAATCCCCGAAACTTTGATGGTCACCGGACAAACAGAGCATATTAAAGATGTCGAACGAAGCGGCCCCAAGAATATCACTTTGTATGGCAATGCGATTTTTGTCCCGGGTCACCATTTGAAGAATCGGTTCAACCCCCATTTGTTTGAGGTGAATACAGGCAGCCAGGCTGGACATGCGGGTAACGGAAGTCTGGTTGTCCGTTACATTAATTGCATCCACATGGTCTTTAATCAGGTTCGCTTTTTCAATGACGGCATTCGGGTCGCTGCCCCGGGGCGGGCCGCATTCGGATGTGACTGCCAGATGCCCTTCGGAAAGAATTTTTTCGAGTTTGCTGGGTGTTTTCACGGTCATATCTGAACATCCTCCCTGACCACTTTTCGAGGCCCACCGGCCCTGTCCGTGGACCAATCCTTGATGGGAATTACCTTTTCATAGTCATCCAGTCTGTCCAATGCTTTTAATCGATCAATGATTAGCTGCCATGCACAGTCAATATCTTTGCTGATTTCACATTTACCATTGGATGATCCGCCACAGGGGCCGTTTAATAATCGTTTGGCGCAGCGGGAGACCGGGCAGATGCCGCCGGTAATTCCCAGCATACAGTTCCCGCAAGCCTGGCATCGTTCGGTCCATAGACCCCGTTGTTCTGTCGCACCCAGAAAACAGGTGTTCACCCCCGGGTAGATCGGGATGGAATGGTATTTTTCGGCCATAAACTGGACGCCGACACCGCAGGCAAGAGAGACAATCGCATCGTATTCGTCGGCCACATCACGAATTTCTTCAAGATATTCATGGTCGCATTGTCTTTCCAGGGTGATTTCGTCAATTTTTATTTCTTTGCCCTGATTCAGAAAATACATCCGAAGGGTTGACGCCAGGATGCCGACTTCTTTTTTCCCGCCGGCTTCACAGACCGTCACACATTCATTGCAGCCCAGAATCAGTATTTTCCGGCATTCCTTTACATATTCAATAATCTCTTCAACCGGTTTTTTTTCAGCAACAATCATAGATTTGACCTTTCCTTGTCAATGGGTTCAAGATCGGCGATACATCCTTGTTCATTACGATATGGCGTATGCCGCCCCGTGATCAGTGGTGGAAATCCCTGTTTTTTTTAATTATATTTGCTGTGTTGAGTAACGCGCGTCTGTTGGTTTATATTTTTCATCTAAGCGGCCTTACTTTTTTTTAATTTAATGGGATTCGGGCCAAGTGCCACGATTTTTTCATGAATTTCATTGGCGTATTTGGCAAAAATTGGCCCATCGCCGGCAGACAGGTTATACATTTGCGCCCGTTCGCCGCCGATGCCGATGGTGTCTAAAATTTTTTGGGCCTGTTCCACATGCTTACGCGCTCTGAAGTTGCCGGATTTGTAATGGCATTCACCCTCCATGCATCCAATGACACAGACGCCGTCTGCTCCTTTTTCAAATGCCCGTAAGATATGAATAACATCAACTTTGCCGGTGCATGGCACCAGGACGATTTTGATGCTTGTTGGATAGGTCAATCGCATCGAACCTGCCAGGTCCGCAGCAGAATACCCTCAGTAACCGCAGCAGAATGCGAGAATAATCGGATCAAAATCCTGACTCATATGACTCCTTCCAGTAAGGCATCGACCTTGCTAAGTAGCTGTTCATCTTCATACCAGTTTAATTCAATCGCCTTTGCCGGGCATTCTGCAGCACATGCGCCGCATCCCTGGCATAACGCATCATCTATATAACTCACCCCTTCATCATTGATTTTCGGGACATCATAAGGGCAGCTTCGGATACATATCAGGCATGATGCACACTTTTCCGGGTCTACCCGTGCGGTCACTGCAGACAATGTCAAATGGGGCTGTGACAAAAAGGTGAGCGCCCGGGAGGCTGCTGCCTGGGCCTGGGCAATAGTTTCCGTGATCAGCTTGGGGCTGTGGGCTGTGCCGCAGACAAAGATACCTTCGGTCGCCATTTCAACCGGTCGTAGTTTGACATGGGCCTCAATAAAGTAATTTTCAGGATTCCGGTTCAGTTTCATAATAGACGCCAGTTCCTCGGTGTCTTCGGCAACAATACCGGTGCTTAAAGCCACAAGGTCAGTATCCACACTGAGTTTTCGACCCAATATATAATCAGTAAAGGTGACGGTCAGGCCGTTTTCGGATATTGAGACTTCCGGCGGATCATCGGCTTTAAATCGGAAAAAGACCACCCCGAGTTCTCGTGCCTTTGTGTAATATTCCTCCATCAGCCCATAGGTTCGAATGTCTCGATACAGAACAAAAACCTGGGTGTCCGGGTTGAGTTTTTTAATATGAATGGCATTTTTAATGGCACTCTGGCAGCAGATTCGGGAGCAATTCGGATTTTCATCATTTCTGGAACCCACACACTGGATCATCACCACCTGATCCAGATCGTCCGCGCCATTTTTTTCAAGCTGCTGGGCCAGGTCAATCTGGGTGATGATTCCCGGGTCCTGTCCGTATAGATATTCTTTGGGCACATATTCATTGCCGCCAGTGGCTATAATGAGCACCCCGTGATCTATTTTGCGTTCATACATGCCGGGTCCGACTAAAATTTCTGTTTTAAAATTGCCTTTAAAACCGGAGAAATCAACAATCAACGATTGGGTCAACACCTGGATGTTGGGATGATTTTTAACCTTTTGAATGTATTGTGAGAGGTATGCCTGAATATCCCCGCCTTCGATGGTGCTGGTTAATCGATTGGCCAGGCCGCCCAGATCAGTTTTCTTTTCCACCAGAACCACTTCAAATCCCTGGTCTGCGATGCCAATGGCGGCATTCATTCCGGCAATGCCGCCGCCAACAATCAGAGCCCGGTATGTGACGGGGATTTGTCTTTCATGCAAAGGACGAAGGGTTGCCGCCCGCGCCACCGACATTTTTACCAGATCTTTGGCTTTTTGGGTAGCCTGCGCCGGTGAATCAGAATGTACCCACGAATCTTGGTTCCGGATGTTGGCCATTTCAAATAAATATTTGTTCAGGCCGCATTTTTCCAGTGTATCCATAAAAATCGGTTCATGGGTTTTGGGGGTGCAGGAAGAAACCACGACCCGATTCAGCTGGTTTTCTTTGATAATTTCTTTTATTTGTTCCTGAGTGTCCTGGCTGCAGGTAAAGAGATTCTCTCCGGCGTACACAACATTTGGTAATGTTTTGGCATATTCTGTTACGTTCGGAACATCAACAACACCGGCAATATTGATACCGCAGTCACAAACAAACACCCCGATGCGCGGTTCGCCGCTGACATCAATTTCATCCGGCGCATTCACCTGCTTGATGCGTGTTCCCCGGGCTTCCGCCATATAACGTCCCGCAGCACAGGCAGCAGCGCTGGCTTCCGTGATGGATGAGGGGATGTCTTTGGGGCCCTGGAACGTGCCACAGGCAAAAACGCCCGGACGGCTGGTTTCCACCGGTGTAAAAGGGTTTGTGGCCGCAAAATTATTTTTATTTAGTTCAATGCCCAGCAGATTGGCGGTATGAATGGCGGATTCTGAAACCTGCATGCCCACGGAGAGGACCACCATGTCAAATTCTTCTTCCTGCATTTCGCCGGCTTCATTGGCATATTTAAGATGAAGGTTGCCGGTTTCATTGATTTCATCAATCGTATGGATTCTAGTTTTCTCGAATCGTACCCCGTCATTGTCTTTGGCACGAAGGTAATACTTCTCATAATCTTTTCCAAATGTTCGGATATCCATATTAAAGATCACCGCATCCAGATCGTTTTTGGAATGTTCCTTGGCGATCATGGCCTCTTTGATCGCATACATGCAGCAGACCGAGGAACAGTACCCATTTCCACACCGGTTGGTGTCTCTGGACCCGATACATTGCAACCATGCGATTCTTTCCGGTTCTTTTTTATCCGAAGGCCTCACCAGATGCCCCATGGTGGGCCCGGACGCGGAAAGGATGCGTTCAAATTCCAGGCTGGTGAGGACATTGGGATTTGTTTTATAATGATAAATATCATCAAGGGCTGAAGGATCATAGACATCATTTCCGGGGCAGAGGATGACGGAACCGACTTCAAGGATTTCTTCGACCGCTTTTTCACTGTGGTCAATGGCGCCGGCAAGGCACGCATCCACACATTGATAACATTCAGAACAGATGCCACATTTCAGGCATCTGTTTGCTTCGTTTTTGGCTTCATTTTCATCATAGCCGTATGAGACTTCCAGAAAATTGCATTCTCTGGCTTCAGGGTCCAGGCAGCGGACCGATGTTCTCATTTTTAACGGCTCATTGATAATGTCGGGTTTTTCATACTCCCATATTTTTTCACGGCCTTGTTTTAAATCCATGCCGTTGATAAACCGGTGGATGCTTTCTGACGCCTCCTTACCGCAGGCAACTGCATCCACCACCGATTTGGGGCCGTAAAAGGCATCCCCGCCGGCGAAAACCCATTCAATCGGGGTTTGAAGGGTGACCGGGTCTGCAGCAAGACCCCCCACACGGGTCGTCGCAATATTCTGTTCGGTAATATGTTCCAGGTTGGTGGATTGACCAATGGCAACGATGATGGTATCGCCGAAAAAGGCCTGACATGCGGATTCATCATATTGTGGGCTGAATTTGCCGTCAGCATCAAAAATCGCTGAACAAGTTTTAAATTCGATGCCGGATACCCGATTGCGCTTATCGATGAAAAAGTTTTTCGGGCCAAAACTGTTGACAATATTAATGTCTCCTTCAAGGGCTTCTTCTATTTCATGTTCCCATGCCGGCATTTCATCTCTGGACTCCAGGCAGACGAGCGTGACATTGTCCGCCCCTTTTCGTTTAGCGCACAAGGCGACATCAATGGCAACATTGCCGCCACCAATTACCAGAACATCCTTGCCGATTGGAATTTCTTTTTTCATGGCCACATCACGTAGAAAGTCAACACCTTGCAAAACACCGTCGGCATTTTCGTTTTCAACGCCAAGCGGCCGGCCACCATGCAGGCCGATGGCCATAAAAGTGGCGGAAAAGCCGTCTGCTTTCAGGCTGTCTAACGTAATGTCTTTGCCGAATGTGATATTGGTTTTGATTTTCACGCCCATTTTTTCAATGGTCTGGATTTCACTGTTGAGCGTATTTCTGGGTAACCGGTATTCAGGAATGCCCACTGCCATCATACCACCGGCAATCGGCAGTTTTTCAAAAATAGTTACCTGGTATCCCTTAAATGACAGAAAGTAAGCCGCCGCCAGCCCGGCCGGTCCGGATCCGATAATGGCTACTTTTTCATCTCGTTTTTCCGGAACTTCAGGGATATAAGCGGTTTCCTGAGTCTGCTCCCAGTCCGCAAGGAATCGATGCAGTTCACGGATTGCCAGGGGTTCGTCATAATCACCACGGGTACAGATGTTTTCACAGGGATGATGGCAAACCCGCCCGCAGATACCGGGGAAAGGGTGGTCCTGTTTGAACAGCTTTAATGCCTCAAAATATTTTCCCTTATTAATCAGCGCGATGTATCCCTGGATACTGACATGGGCCGGGCAGGTGGCCTTGCAGGGGGCAGTCCCTGTTTTACTAATGGCAAAGCCGCCGGGTATGGCCTGTGGGTATTTTTTGTAAATGGCTTTACGTATGGAAAGGCCCTGATCATATTCATTGGGGACTTCTATGGGGCATACTTTTGTGCATTCCCCGCAACTGGTGCATTTTGAAAGGTCAACGTATCTGGCTTCCTGGCGGACTTTTGCCTTAAAGTTTCCCGGTTGTCCTTCCAGAGCAAGAATTTCAGTTCCGGTTTTTAGCTCGATGTTTAAGTGCCGGCCGACCTCGACCAGTTTGGGTGAGATAACTCACATGGCACAGTCGTTGGTGGGAAAGGTTTTGTCCAGCTCGGACATAAGGCCGCCGATGGCGGATGATTTTTCCAGAAGATAAACGTAATATCCTGAATTTGCTAAATCGATGGCAGACTGCATGCCCGCAATACCGGCCCCGACCACCATGGCAGCGCCGACCGTATTGTTTTTTCCTTTGTTTTGGACAGGTTCGGGTATCTGATCCATTCCGCTCTCCCTAATCTTAGATGCCGTGAATAATATCGTAAAGCCGGTCTTCCCAACCGATGGTGGAAATCATGGCTCCGCTGAACCCATTTTTTTTAATTTCAGAAACCGTATCTTTGGCAATCCGCACACACTCTTTTACTTTATCCGGTGCTTTCTGGATTCGTTTGATCAGGTCATCAGAGATATGTACATGTTTCATGTTCCTTGACATGTATCGCGCCATTCCAAGTGATTTCAGCAAAACAACGGTAGGAATAATATGAATATCATCGTTGGCGTTTATTCTATTCATGAACGGTTCGATGGCGGATACATCAAACAGGGGGGGGGTGATAAAAAAACGGACACCGGCATCAATTTTTTGTTTCATGGCATCCATTTCCCGGTCCAGTTCCATGCCTTTCAGGCCTGAATTAACCATTGATCCGGCTGTAAAATCAGGGCTTCCGGCCAGCTCAATGCCGGCCATGTCTTTACCGTTTTTAAGCCCTTGAATCGTTTGTAAGAGCTGATAAATAGTGATGTCATAGACAGATGCTGCCTGGTGATGATCTCCGAAGCTGGGATCTTCGCCGGTAACCGCCATCACATTCTTTATCCCGCAGGCAGCCGCTGCAAGAAGGTCTGCCTGGAGTGCGATTCGGTTGCGGTCCCGGCAGTTGATCTGCATGACCGTTTCCATTCGTTTGGCTTCAAGGACCATGGCAGCCCCTAACGCACTCATTCGCATGACGGCGTTGCTCATTTCAGGAATCACAAAAGCGGTGACTTCTTCTTTTACTTTTGCCGCGTTGTCAACCATTGCGGTGATGTCTGTGCCTTTGGGTGGTTCAATCTCTGCGAGAATCGCAAAGTCCTTGGTTTCCAACGTACGTTTCAGATCCATTTTATCCTCCAGAGAACAGGCTGAATAAAATCATTAATTTGTATAATGATTGATGTGTCAAAGCATTATGGCAAAAAAGTTCTTACATCAGTACTAAAAAAAAATAACACTGTCAATAGATGTAAACATAATTTTTGTTATGATAACAAAGCCGCATGAATTGAACAGTGTTTTCTATTGTGTTCGGATTGTGAATTAAGGTTTTTCGAATTTGATTGTATGTTTATACTACAATATGATATATTTTATGCATCAGGTATCGCTGGATTTTTTGGGGAACAAGGTAACAACAAACTCAACATTAAGCACTGCTGATTAATCGTTATTCGGGGTGTAATGAATTGATAATCCATCCGTCATAATTTCTTCAATCGTGCCGCCTTTTGTTTCATAAAGAATCAGCGCATCAATTTTTAGTTTTTCAGCCAGAGCAAGGCCTTTTGTCGCCCCCATAACGGTGATAGCCGTGGCGATGCCGTCTAAGCGTGCATTTGTTTCTTTGCTGTCAATGCTTACCGTTGTCACCCCCAGTATTTTTTCAGAAACCGGTTTGCCGGTTTGGGGGCTGAAAATATGGTAAAAATCGTTTCCGTTGATTTGTATCGGCTGACGATAATTTCCGCTGGTTGAAACCCTGAGGCTGTTAAATGACGAAATAACCCCCCAGACTTTATCCATTTGTCTGGGGTGTTGAATGCCGAAACGCCATGGATTTTCGTTGTTATTTCCGAATGCGCAGATTTCACCCCCCAGCTGCACAAGCCCTGCGGTAACTCCGGAATCTAAAAGAATCTGACGGGCCTGATCCACGGCATAGCCTTTTACCATTCCCCCAAAATCAAATTTTACCGGGTGATCGGTAAAGTAAATGGTGTTTTCGATGGCGTCTGAAAACTGGATTTTGTTAAACCCGGTCCATTGCAATGCTGCGGCAATATCTTTTTTAGACGGTATTTTCTGATTCTTTTCCGCGGTTTGCCAGAGTCGTTTGATTTGCCACATGGTCGGGTCAAACTGCCCGTTGCTGTCATGCCATAAATATTGGGATATGTGCATGACGGAATACACGTCTTTTGCCACCGTAATGGGGCAAGATTGTTTTATGGCATTTAAGCGGCTGATTTCAGATTCCGGGTCAAACGGATTAAAGAGCCGGCCAATGCGATCAAATTCATGCCATACGGCCTGATTGATTTTATCCGGGGACTTGTTTTTTGATAAGGGGGTGGAAAAAAGAATTCGGGCGGGGATATTATGATAGATTAATCGTCTGGCCTCCCACCATTCTCCACCGATATTTTTAAGGGACGGTTCGTTATTCGCGTTGTCTGTGTGAAGGGGTCGGTGCGCAAGACCCTGAGTCAAGAATAATGACATGGCATAATAGCTGATGCCGACTGAAATGAGGACCAGCAGTGCGATGAAAGCGGCGGCTTTATATTTTTGAAAAACAGCGATTTTTTTTTTATTCATTCGCTTATTTGAGATACATTTTATTCATTAAAAGACGGTACCCGTTGAATTCAGTGCCTGTACGGGTCATGCTTCGGGCTTCATTTTTAAAATATTATAATACGTTAAAACCCGGTTGACATACCGGACCGGTTCCGTCCCTCTGGCATAGCCAAAAGTAGATTTTTCATGGTACTCCCGGTATCGAAGTAACGGCAGGGTTTGCTCAAGAGACCTCCATTTGTTTATATCCAGCCCTTTTTTGAGTGCGATATTGCGTGCATCTTTAATATGTCCATAACCCACGTTATAACTGCCGAGGGCAAATTTTAATTTTTCATCCGGGTCCAGATCGCCAAATTGATTATAAAGTTTGTGCAGGTACTTGATTCCCCCTTTAATGCTTTCTTCAGGGTTTGATCGATTAGAAACACCCATTTCATATGCCGTGGGCATTGTCAGCTGCATGAGTCCCCGGACACCTGTATAACTGATGGCATTCGGGTTAAACTGAGATTCCTGGTAAATGACAGCGGCAATCAGTCGCCAGTCAAAATTATATTTTTTAGATTCATTTTCGATAATCTGTTTGAAGGCAGGTAATCGGGTTTTTAAGCGGTTATGGAATTTTTTGATATCCACATAGTCAAACCTCTCCGTGCCGGCATAGTATTTATTGTAAATTTTATCGAAAGTGCCGTCTTTTTTAATTATATCAAAGAACCGGTTAATTTTTTTTAAAAGTCGGACGTCATTTTTTTTAACCGCCCATCCAAGGGATTGCTGTTCTGAAACCGGAAAAGCAATTCTCAGGTCCGGGTAATACCGGCGATTTAATCGGAAAATATTTGAATCAGCAATGGTGATTGTGATTTCATTATTTTGAACCTGTCGCAAAAGTTCTTCCGTCGGGGTATTCTCATAAAACACTAAGTGAATATTTAGTCCGGATTTTTTTAATTCTACCATGCGCTCATGATATGAAGTATTTCTCCGTATATGAACGGTTTTTCCGTCTAAATCCGAAAGTTCTTTTATGCCGTGATATCCTTTGCGGACAATTACCTGCTGCTGAACCGGCATGTATTCGTCAGAAAATGTCAGCCGGGTTTTGCGCTTTGCCGTTTTTGTCAAACTCGATGCAATAAGATCGCCTTTGTTACTTAAAAGAGTATCGAACATTTTTTTCCAGCCCGGCGTGATGACCGTTAGTTTAACATTCAGAAAATCGGCAAATTTTTTTGCCAGCTGATATTCAAAACCCATTGGGCGATCCTGATACAGGTAAAATCCATGGGCGCTGTTATCAGTGATAATAACTATTTCGCCGTTGTTTTTAATTCTTCGTAATGTGTCGTTTGGGTTATAGCATCCGGGGATCGTTAATCCCGGGATAATTAACAGGAAAAATAATGCGAGGGTTATCTTCAATAAAATTTCCTTGTGTTCACACACTGAGTCAGAAGAAAATAACTTTTTTTTGTAAGCATTCACAGGGTGCTACAGATGTGAGGCGCCGAGCACATAGACGACCTTTTGTACTTCAAGTGATCGGCAATAAAACAGATGCGGTGCCCTGTGAATGCTTACATGTGATTTATTTAACGGGAGTTCATGCCGCAAGTCAAGAACGGATCGATGAAAGCCGGATCAGACTTACATCTTGACAATTTTTCAGATAAAGATTTAATTATTTTTTACTGATCCCCATTGAAGAGACATTCGCTATCATAGGGGGAATGAAAATACGCGATGGGCGCGTTTTTTTTGATTGAATGATAAATATTTTTTAAAAAAATTAGGGTTAGACGGAAATGACGCCGATTATATCGATTGTAGGATATTCTGATGCAGGGAAAACAACCCTTGTGGAAAAGTTGGTTCCTGAGTTGAAAAAAAAAGGATACCGCGTGGGAACCATCAAGCATTCAGCGCACAAATCAAATTTTGATACAAAGGGAAAGGACAGCTGGCGGCATTTCGAATCCGGAGCGGATGCCGTGGTGGTGGCATCTGCCGACAAAATTGTGATGATCAGAAAACACGAGAATTCATCCGGTGACAGTCATTCCCAATTGTTATTTATAGAGAATTATTTAACAGATGTGGATGTGATCATCGCTGAAGGATATAAAAGCGCCGGGTTCCCTAAAATCGAGGTGTTTCGGCATCAGGCACAGAATGAGACAAAGAATACACCGGTCTGTTTAACTGATGATACCCTGGTTGCCTTAGTGACGGATGCGGACGTGAATATCCGTGTACCCATATTTGGACTGGCAGCGTGTGATCGTCTGGCTGATTTTATTGAGCAGGAATTCTTGTCATCTCAGAATAATCTAAAATAATCATTGGTGCGGATTGAAAAAATAAATGATTTAAAATTTTAAGTT
>CAZQLG010000046.1:0-12572 GCA_964594105.1 uncultured Desulfococcus sp.
CTGTCTCTTTTCTTGCCACAGATAGAAATACCTCTGCAACACCTCTTCCATGATCTGAATGGGCGGCGGCGCCGCCGGCGATCATTCGGATAAAATTTCTGGCGGCAATGGTATTGGCTGTTGCGCCGCAAAGGCCTTGTCTTGTGTCTTCGCCTACAATCCCCCCCTTGGGAAGGGGCAAGCGACAAGGACCCATGGAACAGTTCTTACAGCACGTACCCTGCATTCCTATAGCACATTGTTTCATGGTCAGGGCTCTGTCAAAAATCGTTTCAACCCCAAGCTCATGAGAGCGTGCGATCATCTCCTGTGATGCTACATCGATGGAAGATTCAACCGGATCAGCCAGCTTTGGTGCCTTTACCGGTTTGTCTGCCTTTGTTGTTACTTCTGCCATTTGAGGTTCCTCCTCATATTATTTGTATTATTAACTTCATCTTCATTAGCTGCATTATCTTCTAATCTTCTTAAATTTAGATAAAGCAGATCTCTGGGTCTTGGATGCTGTCTGTGCAACCTTTTTATCTTCAGTTGTGTCAGCCTTTGCCATTCTTTCTTCCTGTTCTTTTGCTCTCTGCTGCCTTATGCCATCTTCTTCAGCCTCTCGCTTGGCGACTTCCGCGGCCCTATCGTCTGCGTCTGCTTTGGCTTTGGCGTCTGCGTCGGCTTTGGCCTTGGCTTCCGCATCCGCGGCTGCTTTGGCTTTGGCATCGGCGGCGGCGGCTGCTTTAGCCTCTGCATCAACTTTGGCTTCGGCTTCGGCTGCGGCTACTGCTTTGGCTTCGGCTTCAGGATCTGCTTTTGGCGCTTCAGCTGCCTTTTCTTCTTTTACTGCCGCTTTCGGCGCAGCCTTCGCAGCTGGTTTTGCCGCTGCTTTCGCAGGCGCAGCTTCTTTCTTCGGAGCCGCTGCTTTCTTGGGCGCTGCTTTCTTAACTTCTTCTTCGATGGTCAGATCCGGCTTGGGCGCTATTTTTGCATAGTCAATATCCACATCATCGAGCTGTTTTACGATAGCGGCCACATCCTGCGCACTGCCGCCGTCTGCCAGCAAATCAATAAATGATTTTACCAGACGAATCGCTTCCGGATGTCTCATAATCAAAATATTTGACCCGGCCAGCAGATAACATACGGCGCCCACCACTTCCATCATAATGACCCGACGTTCCGGGTCTCCGAGTTCAGGCGCATCTTCCGCAGACTGGCCCGCTTCCTTGCATCGCCAAATTTCATTGGACAAATTATTAATCATCGGCAACTGGAGTTTATCATCACCCTGTGCCAGGGCTGCCATACCCAGACGTTCCATAACCGAATAAGAATATTCCAGTCCATATCCCAGACCACCGGTGGTCGGATCGACAATTATTCGATCCATTGGTACGCCCAGGTTTTCAAGCAGAATATTAACTTGTTTGGCCAGATTGACATCAATAGGAGAAGAAGAAATGATCATATGGCCATATCCCATGGCGCTGGCACCAATCCCTTTATGATTTTTTTCCTCCACCGGCCCCAATACCAAATTCTCGCCTTCACAAGACTCAGAGACCTTTTTTAAAACATCTTCGTCTTTCTGTCCATTCGCCATCCCCCACAAAATCAGCGGAACGTCAATGGCTTTAAGCACTTTTTTGACGGTCTTGACAACATCTTCCGGGCTTGCGTCCTTGTCGTTGGGATCAGTGCTTTTTAGCTGAAGTACGATTGCCTCCGCACCAAACTCATCCACACATTTTTTTGCCCAGGCCGCCGGGTCGGAAAAGACGTCTGAAAAATGACTTTTTGCAGCTTCCGGCCACTCGGTCGGTTCCATGTCCCAAATCTCCATTGCGATTTTGGGTTTATTGGGCATGTCCCCTTCAAATTGATAAAACGGATAACTATTCTCACCTCCAACCGTTATCGCTTTATCTCCCTTACCGATAGTAATCGGCTTTATGCTTCCTGCATAAGATTCTTTTACGATTTCGAAACCCAATGTTACTTCCTCCTATAGCCAAATAATAGGGTTAACATCTTATTAAACTTATGAATGCAGCGATATCGACCGCATCCGTCACCTTAAACTTAAACCAACCCGTTTCCGGGTAAATTACCGTTAAAAAACATTTTTTTTACTTCTGATAAAACACCCCTAAGTTATTAGCATCAGAGCGATTTAATCAATATATAATTAAAAAAAAATTATTAAATATTAAAAAAATATATTTGTCAATAATATGATCATATTTTTTAATTTTTTAATTTCCGCCTTTCAGCCAACCGGCTTTGCAATTTGGGAAATAGATTCAAATCCGTATGCGGTAAAAACAGTGCGGCAATATAATTATCCATATAGGATGCTGTCTCGGAAAATTCAAAATTGGTCATCCGTGACAAGGTGTCCCCCACATCCAGACGAATTCGGTTTGTCAGGGAACTCATTCGGGCACCAAGCAATGACCCGTTGCCAATAAACGTCACCTTTTCATGATCAATTTCCGGCAGCAAACCGATGACCATACATTTTTCAAGATCCACAAAACTGCCAAATCCGCCGGCCAGAATAATCCGGTCCAATGATTGAATGTCAAGTCCCACTTCCTTGAGCAGCGTCATACAGCCGCTGTACATAGCACCCTTGGCCCGAATCAGGTTATCGATATCAATTTCCGTCAATACGATATCCCGGTCAATCCCGCTGACATCTTCCCATGCCAGCACATATTCATAAACATCATCCGTCTTTCGGATACGGGGCGTGTCCAGGTCTTGATTGAACTTTCCGCTGTTATTAATAATCCCCACCTCAAACAGGGTCGCCACGATAGTAATCAACCCACTGCCGCAGATTCCTTTAGGTCGGACATTTCCGATGGTAATATTCATGGGTTCCAGCGTCACCGGATTGATGGAAAAATCTTCTATGGCCCCCTTTGCGGCCCGCATTCCCATTTTGACCCCCCCTCCTTCAAACGCCGGCCCGGCAGAGCATGCCGCACATACCAGCCAGTCCTGATTGCCGATAACGATCTCCGCATTGGTGCCGATATCCATATAAAGGGTCAACCGTTCATCGTGGGCCATCCCTGATCCCATCACACCGGCGACAATATCTCCCCCCACGTAACTTGAGACCTGGGGATATACCAGTGCCGTCACATGGTCGGACAAATGCAGACCGAGATCAGAAGCCTTGACAGGTGGGTAAAGTATGGCAGCCGGAACGTACGGGGCTCTTCTGATATAGCGAGGATTTACATTTAGAAATAACTGCGTCATGGTGTTATTACCGGCAAGGGTGATGGTGGAAATTTCATCCAGGTCGATTTTGGATCTTTTGATAATTTTTTCAATCACTTTATTGATCGTTCCCACAACCTTTTTATTCAGCGTTTCTAAACCACCTTCTTTTTCAGCATACATGATCCGGCTGATGACATCTTCACCATAACTGATCTGCGCGTTAAAATCCCCGTATTGCGCCAGAACTTCTCCGGTGATCAGGTCGATCATCTCGCCGTAAATGGTTGTAGTCCCGATATCAACGGCAATGGCATAGTTATGGGCTGTCTTATCTCCCGCTTCAATATTAATAATCCGGTTTTTCCCTTCCGCTCGTACCGGCCGGGCAATTGTTACCGTCACTTTAAAATCAGCCTCCCGTAATACATCCGGAATTTTCCGAATCACCGACATGTCAAATTCAAGTCGGTGTTCATTGTGATCATTTCGCAAGCAGGTGGCAATCCGGCTGACATCGGCCATATTGTCCTGGGCTGTGGGTATGGGAAGTTCAAGATATTTTTCTTCAACCGGTGGTACAAAAAGGCCCTTTTCTTTTAAATCATCCAGGTTCCGCTCTTTGATCCGGGCTGTTTTTCTCGGCGTTGCCATCTTGTTCAACACGGCCGCGTCTACGGCGGACTCAACCGGTATCCTGACCACAAGGTCGGTTTTTACCTTTGACCGGCAGGCCAGGCGATACCCCTTGTCGATATCCTCCTGACTGAGTTTTTCCGTGATACCGTCTTCAACTTCGCCCGCTTCTATGAGCACCCGGCATTTACCGCACACCCCCTCGCCGCCGCATGACGCATTAATATGCACACCGGCTTCCATTGCCGCCCGAAGAAGAGAGGTGCCTTCTTTTACTGAAATTTCCTTTTCATGAGGCAGGAATCTCACCGTTAACTCAGGCATCTAATCGCACCATCGCCGTTACTCCTAATAAATACATTTTTATTTTAAATTTCATAGACATGGCCCGATTAACGACTTGTTTGAATAAAAACCATATCAATGTAAATTAAATTATAGGCATATGCTATAAAAATTCAAGGGTCAAAACAAAAAAAATAAATTAAACAAAAATTGCTGCAACTGGGGATTTAACCGGTCGGGACGGCGGATTCACTTGCACAAAACAGATAAATTCAAATAAAAATAAATCCATTCAGGAAATTTTTTCTTTTTGAAGTGCTACATATTGTTTTTTGGTCCAGCGAAGAAAAATAAACATCGCAATAATCACCAATACCGTTACGCCGAACATCGTCGCATTCAGATCTGCGGCAGAACGCCCCAGCATTACAAAAGGGATACACATGGTTCCCTGTATGGCCCAGTTCAGCCAGAAACAATAACGGAATTTAACCCCGGCCAGAGGCAGTAAATAAAGTTTCACCGAGTACGGAAAAACAGGAAACGTCAGGGTCAAAAAACTGAAAATAAAGGCCTTGTGCTCCGGTACTTCCGGGATCTGATAATTTTTCCGTTTAACCAGGTAACTTTCAATGGGATTCCGAACCCCAATCGCCAGTAAATAAGCGATTAAAATATGTATCGGTATCACCACCTCCAGCAGCAGAAGACCGCTTAACACCCCGAACTTAATCCCCAAAAGCAGCAAAAAAAATGTCAGCGGCACCCCCATCAGCGGCAAGAACACCATCAGCGGGATAAACAATTTTGCCGGGGTATTTTCATTGATCACCGCAGTAACCTGGTGAAACAGATCATATTTGATTAAAAAACCGGCGGCGGCAGCAATCACCAACAGTGCCACCAGTGCAATGACTATTTTATATTTAAATTTCAAAACCGTTTCATTCGCATCCGTTATTTATTCCGGCCCACATGAAGCCGGGAAAAGATATCCTCTGAGGCACTAATTATCCTGTTTGTCCTATTTACGACTAAAATCAATAAAATTGTGTTCAGTTCACCCATTACCGGATCTGGTCTTTTTTTTCCACAACAATCTCAGGATGCCGATGAAACCCGACCCGGACATGAGAAACGGTCATTGCGGTAAACTCTTTTGGCTTCAGCGCCTTATTCGAAAAATAAACCTTAATCTTCCGATCATCGCCATAGTGAAGCCATCCATCATTATAAATCCCTTTTATTTGTTCAATCACTTCGTTTCGCAAATCCGGATCTGTAAAATCAGAAGGCGTCCCGGAAATAAAACAGGCATTCATATCCGTTTCCCTTCCGAGTGGTTTTGCCTCTTTGATGCCGGTTATTTCCATATTCCCATAATGCCGGTTTAACTGCGTGACCGTTAAATCATACGCCATTCCATACTGCAGTGCTTTTGCCACCTTGTAAACATAGATTGCCCGGCCGTTTTTTTGCTTGATCACCGCATGATCACGTTCTTTATAAATTACAATACCCTTTTGAATACGGACATTCACCGACCCTTTCTTCAAGCTGTATAAATCCGCTATGCGCCGCACTTCTGGTTCTGAAAAAAACGGTTGACCGGGGAATGCAAAACAAAAAGGGGTTGTTGAAAATTTCGCAAAAATCGGCAAATGGTCTGAATAGCCTTTGCCAAGATGTCGGCCTTTGCCTCTTTTTGCCCGCTGCCATCGAAACACTTTATTGTGGTCAAACAAATAATCCGGATCAAACTTGTCAAACGAATTATCCACATATGAAATCCCCTTTGAATCATATAGACCTTTGGACACAATAATACTGTCCGGGCTGTTCTTTTGACCGAAAAAATTCACGGACCAGCGCCTGGTTTCCGGAATTTCAAGCCAGAGATTATAAACATATTGGCAGTCCTTCTGGTCTGTTAAATGGGACTCTCCTATAATCTGTGTGCCTTTTACGGTATTCATTATATGATTAATACCGGTGACACCCCGGGTATCGTTTAATCGCCGAATATCTTTAAATGTTTCATATTCATTATAATCTGAATTAAAATCACCGATTAAGATAAAATCAACATCGCAAGTCAATTGTAAAATATCTGCGGCAAGGGCACGGGCATATTTTATCCTTTTACTTTCCGGCCCGGCTTTTGACTTCCAATGATTGACATACAGGATCAGCGGATGGGTCTCAATATCAAGAACGACCTTGAGGATGCCACGTTCATTATCATGGCCCACCCGGATTTCTTCTTTTAAAGAGATGGGGAATTTTGATAAAATCGCACACCTGACAGACGTTTGTCGACCATCCGCGATTTCCATATAGGGGTATTTAACGCCCATCCGGAAGAGCCGTTTCTGTAATAATCCCAGGGCGTTTTCAGATTCGATTTCCTGCAAAGCAATGATTTCCGCATCTACATCTTTTATGACAAACGCCATATTGTTCAGCTTCGCATCAAGTACGGCGCGGGTCCACCCGAATTTTCCGCCAGGGCTGTATTCCGGATAATCCGTCACATCCACATTCATATCAAACAAATTTTCAACATTATAGCTGACAATTTTAAATACCGCACCGTATCCCAGACTGACACAGCAGCCGAAAAATACGAACAGTGAAAAAAATATATTTATAATCGTTTTTTTTCTCATGGGGCCCTATCGTCTTCAAACCCATAAAATCTTCAAAACATAAAACATCTACTAATTACCATAAAATATATTAAGTTCAAACATTCTTTCACTAATTCAAAAGAATCCCGAATACAGGGGGTTTATGACCGATCACAGGCATTTTTTATCGAGATATCATACTATTATGTCAAAATTATATTGACATAACAACTATTTCCCATTTATTAAAATAGTTATAAAATGGTTCAAGGCTTCTTGGTGCGTGTTCCGGCAATCGGGCATATGACAAGTTCAAAAGAATCGGTAAATATTATGGATAAAGTTCTCATCGTAGACAGTGACAACAAAAACCTGGACAGAATTGAAAAAGGGTTCAAAGAACTGCATCATTTTGAACTATTGACCGCGCAAAGCGGAAAACTCGCCATCAGCATACTGAAAAAGACAAAAATAACCGTTCTCATTACGGACATCAAACTATCGGATACGGACGGTGTTCAACTACTGGCATATATGACACGGAATCATCCGTCGATTCCCTGCGTGGTCATGCTGGAACCGGGGAAGCCAAGACCGTGGTTTACGGACCGGACCGGCCATGAAGATATTCTCTATTATCTTGAAAAACCATTTGAATTCGGGGCATTGGCATCAATTATCTTTGTCGGTCTGAACCTGAAAGACGAGGGGTTGACCCTCAAAGGCATGACATTAAAAAATTTCCTTCCGCTGATTATATTAAGCAGAAAAACATGCCAGATGGAAATCATCAGCGGAAGCCAGAAAAAAGGATATATGTATTTTAATACCGGCGTACTTATGGATGCCCACTATAATAACACGACCGGTGATCAGGCAGCCAAGGACATGGCCAAATGGGAAAGCGTCAGCATTTCATTTTCCAAACTGCCAGAGAATAAAACCGAACAAAAAATTCATACCAAACTGCTTGAAATCGCCGGTGCCATCTGGAAAGAAAAAACCAGCCCCAAAGCAGAGCCAAAACAACCCCCGATAATACAACTCACAACGCCAGTCGTAACGGCGTCCTCGCCTGCCGCTGGTCAGTCAAAGCTTCAGACGGCGTTATCCCGCAATGCCAATATTTTAAGGACGATCAAGGGGTATATCGGATTGGCCATATTAAGCCCGGACGGTAACATCCTGGCATCCGATGTCGCAAACAAAACCATCGACTTTAAAGGATTTTCAAAAGAATTTAATCATCTATTTGCACAATGCAGTAAGACTGTCCGCCAGAAAGGCCTGGACCAATGTACTGGACTGACGGTGCATACCCAAAAAGCGGTTGTCATCTTGATGACATCGGATGTTTACAAAGAAGGGAACTTCAGATTTATCGGCCTCATGTCACCGGAAGGCAACGGATTTTTTATGCAGAGCCAGCTTTTACGAGTGATTCCCCAGGTTCTGGCATCCACATAATTCTCCTACCTTGATTATCAAAATTATTCCTTGACGACGAAAAACATAATCTGCTATCAAATCGAATTCATCCTATATATATTGTGAAACGATGAATAATAAAAAAATATTTGATTATAAAAAAAATAAGCCCTGGGCGGAAAACATGCAGATTATCATGCAGCTGGGGCTTACCATGGTCGGATGTGTGGGTTTTTGTTTTTATGTCGGGTTTCAAATAGATAAGTGGCTGGGAATTAAAGGTCCGTTTACTATCGTATTTATCATCCTCGGCGTCATCGGCGGAGCAGTGGTTGTTTACCGGCAGATCATGGAAATATTCGAAGACGAAGACAGTCAAAATGGAACAAATTAGACAAACTCAAAAAAAATATTGCTCTTTAGCTATCACACTGGCAATTTTTGCCGGCGTTTCATTTTTTTTGTTCGGCTTAAAACCCATGGGAAAAGGACTGATCCTCGGAACCATTTTCAGTATCCTTAATTTTATTTTGATGGGCGAAAGTTTGCCGATGAAAATCGGTCTATCCAAAAAGAAAACATTTGCGATATCTTTTGGCTCCATCTTTTTTCGATACGGCTTGATGGCGATTCCGATTATCGCCGCCATCAAGATGGAACAGTTTAATATTGCGTCAACAGTCTTCGGACTGTTTATGATTCAATTTGTCATTCTGACGGATGAAATTATCCGCCTGATTTATAAGTCAACTCAAAAGAAAACTGCATAGATTATTAATTATGGAAGAGTTAGGCAGAATACATCAACTGATCATCCCGTTTTTTGGACATAACCTGACGTTCAACCTTGAAGTGATCATAATGACATGGATTGTTATTAGTATCCTTCTGGTATTCGGATTTCTGGCATCCACAAAAAAACGGATCATCCCCGGCCCGTTTCAGATCATGGGGGAACTTTTTGTTTCACAGCTTTATGCATTGACCGAAGATGCACTTGACAAGGAACTGGGGAAAAAATATGCGCCGCTGATCTGCGCGCTGTTCATGTTCCTTCTGCTGTCAAACTGGATCGGAATTATTCCGCACATGCACGAACCGACCAAAGATCTGAACACCCCCTTAAGCCTCGGCCTTATGGGTTTTTTCATCTCCCATTACGTGGGCATCAAAACCAAGGGGTTTAAAGCCTATATCAAAACATACTTTGACCCGTTCTTCTTTATGATGCCATTAAACGTCATCGGTGAACTGGCAAAGGTGGTGTCAATTTCCTTCCGTCTTTTCGGCAACATCATGGGCGGTTCAATTATTATCCTGGTGGTTTCCTATCTGGTCTACAGCGTGCTTATACCTCCGTTTCTGTATGCTTTTTTCGGTATATTCGTCGGCGCCATCCAGGCATTTGTTTTTACGATGTTAACCTTGGTATATATTTCAGTGCAGGTAAAATAACATGACAGGTATTGAATGGATTCAAGCGGCATCTGTCCTTGGAGCAGGCCTTTCAGTTGGGTTTGCTGCCATCGGTGCAGCTATCGGAGAAGGATACACTGCCGGGAAAGCAAATGAGACGCTCTCATTTCGGCCCAACCTGGTAGGTGAAATACTTAAAACCATGCTCGTCGGTCAGGCAGTTGCGGAAACAGCCGGTATTTTCGGTCTTGTCATTGCCATGCTGCTCCTTTTCAGCCCGATGGAAGGCAAATCAGTTCTTACCGCATGGGCCTATCTGGGCGCGGGTTTATCTATGGGGCTTTCTGCCATCGGTTGCGGAATCGGCGCCGGTCTCCCGGCAGGAACGGCCTGTGAGGGCATCGGACGCCAGCCAAAAGTAACCGGACAGCTGAATACGCTCATGCTGATCGGTGCCGGTGTTGCCCAGTCTACAGCTATTTATGGTTTTTTGATCTCTTTGTTGCTGCTCTACAAACCCCTGCCCATGGAAATGGCGATAGTCCCTGCTTTCAGCATGCTGGGCGCAGGTCTGTGCATGGGATTCGGCGGCATTGGTCCCGGCATCGGTGAAGGTGCTGCCGCAGGCAATGCTGTGTCAGCTGTTGCCCGAAATCCTTTAACACTCGGACTGATGACCCGCAGCATGCTGGTAGGACAAGCGGTTTCCGAATCCACGGGAATTTATGCGCTGGTGGTTTCACTTTTATTATTGTTAAATATATAAAAAAATTCAGATTCTTATGGCAAGAAAAAAAGCTCAAATTCAAGGCACACAAATTTTGAGGAATGAGGCGTAGTGAGCCTACTCCGCAATGACGAAAAATACAGTGCAACGCAGAATTTGGACTTTTTACGAAGCCAGAAAATATAAAGTCAGTTAATTACTATAACAAAATAAGGAGAAAAATTATGGAAATCTTGGGTGCTGATATTGTTAGAGCATTTGCTTTGTTAGGCGCAGGTTTGGCAATGGGACTTGGAGCGATTGGACCCGGAATCGGTGAAGGATTTGCCGCTGGAAAAGCTTGTGAAGCCATCGGACGCAGCCCGCAGGAAGCAGGTCTTCTGACTCGAACCATGCTCGTCGGGCAGGCAGTTTCCGAATCAACCGGTATTTATTCACTGGTTGTCGCATTGCTGCTGTTATTTGTTGTTTAGTATATTTAAGACCCTTATCACATTGAAAGGCCGAAGATGGAAGTAGTCAGCACGATAGGGCTTATCACGATTAATGAAACTGTTATCATTGAATTGATTTCGTTTTTGATTTTTCTGTTTTTAATCAACCGGATCATGTTCCGTCCGCTGCAAGATGTTATGGGTGAACGAAAAGCCCATATTGAAGAGATTACCAGCGGTATTGAAAAGTCAAAAAATCAGCTCACGGAAATGAATGAACAGGTACGGGCCCAGGAATTGACGGCAATAAAAGAGGCCAACCAGCATAAAAAAAACCTGGAAGAGGACGGGACTATTCAAGCCAACTCCGTTTTAGATGAGTCCCGGAAAGAGATTCAGGCCATAAAACTGGAAAGTCAGCAATTTATAAACAGCCAAATTTCAAAAGCCAGAACAGAAATTAAAAATGAATCTCAAAAACTGGCTTTACTAATCATGGAAAAAGTGCTGGACCGGAGGCTGGCCCAATGAATAATCCTAAACAGTATAAAAAATTGCTGCTGCGTTTGTGCAGCGCTTCTGCGACCGCTATGTTCGGCATTCTCCTGCTGAGTACTTCAGCTGCTGCTGCTGAACCGGGATTGCGCCCCATATATGATCAAGTCATGCTTTGGATTAACTTCTTTATTTTTGTCTTTTTGGCCGTTAAATATGGCAAAAAGCCCTTTTTAAACTTTCTGCAGGGTCAGAAAGACGAAGTGGCTGACCAGATTAACCGACTTCAAAAACAAAAAAATGCCTTAGAAGCGAAGATCAATAAAACCCACACAATGATAAAAGACAGCAGCGCGCGTTTTGAGCAAATCAAATCCAGAATTATGGAGGATGGCGAACGCTCCAAACAAAAAATCATTGACGATGCCAAAGCACAGAGCAAAAACATTATTGAAGTTGAAAAATTAAAAGCCACACATCGGATCACACAGGCAAAAGACCAGTTCATGTCTGATCTCGTAGATGAAGCCAGCGCACTGGCACAGAAAAAACTTCCATCGGAAATAAATGATTCGGACCACAATAAATTACTGGACCTTTTCCTTTCAAATATTTCTGAAATCCCTAAACAATCAGCATAACGGTTTTATCGGCCTGTAACGACAATTAAGATATTATTTCAAAAAGCGGGAAACGGTTTTAAAAGCCGACTCCCGCTTTTTATTTAGGATTTTCCAAACCATAAAAACAAATACCATAATAATGATAAAAATCTTATGATCGCTTTTCTGACCACCGGAATAATAATCGGCCTGTCGGCGGGCATCGCACCGGGCCCACTTCTGGCACTGGTAATTTCAGAGACATTGCGCCATAACATAAGAGCCGGAACATATATTGCGTAATCGCATTTATTACCAGCTTCTACATTATGCTGGTGGGATCAAAAATAATTTTGGCTGTTATGACCGGCAAATCCCGGACATTTTTAAGCAGCGGGGCCTATATTTTTATCATGAAGGCACTGGGGATCATTTTATGTGTTTTTGCCGGACTTTTGTTCAGAGACAGCCTGCGTTACGTTGGCATATTATAATATTTCTGTAAAAAGAACCGGGCATGAATATCTCTGGTCGGAATATGGTGACCGGCTCTCTGACTTTATAAGATTGATCTTATTTCGATAATTTGGTAAATAAAAAACTTTTATCATTCCCGAAACAATTTAAAAACAAGGAGGCCCCCTTATGGAAGCGATTTTACAAAAAATATGGGAAATTACCACCATTTACGGAA
>CAZQLG010000047.1:0-12548 GCA_964594105.1 uncultured Desulfococcus sp.
ATTTGACGTTTTTCAACATATATACTAATCTAAAAAAAATCGTCCGCTTAAGCGATTCATATCAATCGTAAGGGGGTGTCGGTACGGGCGTAAACGGCTATTTATTATTTCAGATCAAAGTTTTGAGAAGACAGGCTCAGATAGAATATTTAGGTTTTGGCAGATATGCGGTTTGGTTGAGCTTGATATAATTGATGAGGGAGATCATGAACGATATAAACAATCGGGAATCTACTCGTAAAAAAGTTTGGCAGGATACTGAAGCAACCATAAAAATGGATGATCCGTTCAGCGCTGGTTTTCGAAAAACAATAAGCATTAATGGGATTGTTGAGAATCTTAGCACCGGCGGTATGTTTTTAAAGACAGGAGAGTCTGTTCCGGTTTCATCAAAAGTAGAAATAATAATTGATTTTGACCCTGGTTCATCAAATTTTTCCGTAAAAGCTTACGGAAAAATCGTTCATGTAGATGAAATGGGCGTGGGTATAGAATTTACATCAATTGACATGGCGGAACTACAGCAGTGCATTATTAAAAGAATGAACACAAAATCATAATTGATGGCTTTGTAAAAAGTCCAAATTCTTTGTTGCGCTACATCCTTCGCTTCTTCATAGTACGCTAAGTACGAATCATCACTCAGGATTTGCGCGCCTCGAATTTGGAGCTTTTTCCTTTGCCATCGAAATCCGACTTTTTACGGGACTGTCATAATTTATTATTAATTATTTAAAATTATTACGATTAGGCTGGGTGGAAGTATTATATCGAAAGCAGTCTATCGTATGATCGTTCACCATGCCCACGGCCTGCATGAATGCGTAGCAGATTGTAGGGCCGACAAATTTAAACCCTCTTTTTTTCAGATTTTTGCTCATAGCGTTTGATTCCGATGTATTTGTCGGAATATCCGCCAGTCTTTTCCATGCATTTTTGATAGGGTTGGCATTAACAAATTGCCAGATGTATGTGTCAAAGTTTTTAAATTCTTTTTGTACGTCTAAAAAAGCGGCGGCATTGGTGACCGCTGCCCTTATTTTAAGCTGGTTCCTGACAATGTCAGGATTATTGAGTAAGGCGGTAATTTTTTTTTTATTATATCTGGCGATTTTTTCTGCGTCAAAATTGTCAAATGCCCTTTGGTACCCCTTTCTTTTTTCAAGAATCGTTAACCAGCTGAGTCCGGCCTGGGCGCCTTCTAAGATCAGAAATTCAAAAAGTGTTCGATCATCATGAACCGGAACGCCCCATTCATGGTCATGATACGTCTGCATAATGGCATTTTTGGTTGCCCATTCACATCGTTTCATTTTTTATTTTCCTTTTTATACTGAATTTCTTCTTTAAAGCGAACGCCTTTGATATTGGGCAGGTGTGCAATTTTCCGCATGATGTTAATCCCTTCTTTTTCATAATTTTTAATTATGTCAGCAGTCACTTTAATCGGCCTTCCCATGGAGATCCCCAGTTTAGCAGAACGCAGATGCCATCCCCGGGTAATATCTGACCCGCCCACCAGGTTAATGGGGGCAATAACGTCTCCGGGTCGCATATAGGACTGTAAATATTTTGGATTTACGTATTTCAGGACCACCGAGCCATCCGGGTCAGTGTATGAGCGGGATCCTTCCGGAAATATGAGAAAGCATTCTTTCATGATATTTTTGAAAAGAGAATAATCTTCTTTTGAAAAATTCTTCATGGCATCTGCAAAATTTTCAGATTCCAGAAAAGTTGTCAGCTCTTTTTTTGTCTTTTTATCCAGAAAAGTGGTGTGTCTCATGAATTCTTCGGGGAAGCCATGCACCATGGCGTTCATGAAATCTTCATAGCATAGTTTTTTAATTAAATACAGTCCGGCATCCGGTAATTTGATCAGGCATTGGGTGCGTTTGGCGGTTTTTTTTAATTCTTCTGCAAGCCCTCCGGTTTTAATAGTGGTTGTTTTTTGCGACGGAACAGTAATAAAGAGATTGCCGACATTTGCCGCACCGTTTCGTAAAACAACATTGGAAAACATCCGGGGGCCGACGATGGTGTTGCAATTTTGGGTCAGGTTGTGAAATCCCAGTTTTCGGATCACGCTTCTGACAAAATAAGGTCCCAGATACCCCTCATGATGCCCTACGAAAAAAATGCGGTGACCTTTATTTTTAATTTCTGAAAGCTTGTGCAACGTGTGGACGGTGTCTGTGGATCTGATTTCTTCTGCAGAACTGTTTTTTAATGAAATCCGGTTGCCGTCAGCATTAACCAAAATAATATCAACGATTTTTCGTCTTTCTGCAAATTCAAAAAATTTGTGCCAGAATGCAGAGTCCGGCAACACCGGAAAAATACACCGGTCAAAAGAAAACTGGATGGCCAGCAGCTGCTCCAGTCGGGTTTTGGAAAATTCCTGAAAAAATTTGTGCTGAAGTAGCTGGTTCTTTTTTTCAAGGAGTTTTTGTTTTGTTTCAGGAAAATGGGTATTAATATCAAGACCATGCTTTGAGGTAAATTCCACGATGTCTTCAAGTAGTTTGATGGCTTTTTCATTGTGCGGAGCAAGTCGTCGGAGGGAATATAATTTGGTACGGGTAAACTCGATCAATTCCTTGAAATTCAGATGATTTTTCCAGCCTCTGGCTTTTTCGATAAATCCGCAGAAGCAGGAAAATCGCATCAGATAATGTTGTACTTTTTCGGATATTCTGTCCGCAGCCCCTGCCAGCCGTGAAAAAAAGGAAAATATTTTGTCTGATGCATTGTAAAGGCGTTTTTTCCCGCCAAGCTTTGCCAGTGATTCTTCCAGCTTGTCTTTATTGTTTAAAAGAAATTTGATGACTTCATCCGGGTTATAATTTTCTTTGGCTTCAGCCCACCATTTTGATAACGGCGTTTTGTCTAGTAGTTTCACCATTCACCTGCTCATATATTCTTATTGTGAATCAATTTTGATATATGCGTCGGATAACGCTTCGTCAAATTTAAATGATTCATTAAAGATTTCAAGAAGTTTAATGTTTTGTTTGGCCATCATCAGGCAGTTGCCGACAATGGCGTAAAACAGGATGCTCAGGCGTGTTTTGGATTCATCGCTCCGGATCCTTTCAATCTGGTCCTGATTGAAATGATCGGCCAGTTCCCTCATGTAATGATACTGATCGATAATGTTCTGGTAATCCACGATCTCTTTTTTGTTAAAAGACGTTTCAACTTTTAACAGAATGTCCATAATACATATTTTAATTTTTTTGAGTTCTTCGATCTGAATATCCAAAAGCCCTTTGTGTTTATTCCCGATATGGATATATGACCGCACTATCGTATCACGATGGCCATCAGAGAGCTTCTGTAGCCGTCTAATCGTTTGAGCGTATTTATATGAAATTTGGGCATCTTTTTTTTGCTGTAGGCGCAATACTTTGAAAATATTTGCCATAATAATATTTACGCTTAGCTGAATCTGTCTTACTTTTTTTCGCTCTTTGGTTAGCACGTCAAGATTTTCTTCAAACAGCGCGTCAAATCCCACATCAAACGATTCCCGGATTTCTTTGAGCAGGTGTGCCAGATGCTCAAATGTGTTCATAATTGCCGTATGGGAATCATTTATTTTGTTTAAATTAAAAATTTTAATTTCTTCTTTTTTTTTCTCGCGGTCTTCATGCTTCTGCTTGTTTTTCCAGATAGTAAAACCTGCCAGAATAAAAAGAATAATTGCGCCTGGCACTTTAAAAAGTGAAATAACATAGGCAAAGATAAAGCATGTAACAAACGCAATCAGTGCGGTCATGAACCAGCCGCCGATAACCGTAAGAACACCGGTAACACGGTATACCGCGCTTTCCCGGCCCCATGCCTGATCGGAAAAGGAGGAGCCCATTGACACCATGAAGGTAACATACGTTGTGGAAAGCGGCAGTTTCATGGATGTTGCATAAGAAACCACGGCACTGGCCACCATGAGGTTGACGGATGCGCGGACCAGGTCAAATGAGGGTTGATCATCCTGGTTCATCACGGTATTGGGGTTATGCGGTTTTATCCGGCGGCTGACAAATCGTTTGACGCCTTCGGGGAAAAAAACTTTCAATGAGCCAAAAAGAGAATCTACCATGCTCACAATTGAGCGGGAAAGCCAGATGGATTCAAAGCGTTCAGTGCCTTCATCCTGATGCCCCAGCTTGAGCTCCGTCTCTCTGACGGATTTTGCTTTTTTGGATACCCACAGGGTGATGACCATGATCGCACCGGCAATCAGCAGCAGAAATGTCTGGGACTGCACTTTTTCGCCCAAGGCACCCATTGTAATGTTTAAGGGATCTGCAGAAGCAATGGCAGTGGTATATGCATGTAATCCTGCCATGGGAACGCCGATGAAATTAACCAGGTCATTGGCGGCAAATGCCATGGCCAGGGCAAATGTACCGATCAGAACGATGGGCTTGAGGATATTAACATTAAAAAAGGTCAATAAAATTTGGAAGATAACGGCTGAAATAGCGAAAATGTAAAACATGATTAGCAGGTTGTGGGCCATTATCCAGGCAATTGCTTCGTCGGTCATAAAAGAAGCGCCTTTGGCGCCTTTGACCAGGATAAAAAATGTAATGACCGACATGGCGACACCACCCCACACCGCCCCGTAACGTTTCAGCCTTTGTTGATAGTCAAAGGTAAATATCAGCCGGGAAATAAACTGGGCGATGGCGCCACCGATAAACGCCACGATAATGGAGAGCAGAATGCCGAATGCAATAAGCAGGGCTTTGCCGGTGTTGATATATTCACCCAATGACATGGCATTGCCGTTGGCGGCCATTATTTTTATAACAGACACCGCCACTGACGCGCCCAGGAGTTCAAAAACAATGGATACCGTGGTAGATGTGGGAAGCCCATGGGTGTTAAAAAGATCTAGAAGAAGAATATCCGTCACCATGACGGCAATAAAAATGGTCATTAACTCAGGCATGGTAAAAAACTGAGGATGGAAAATACTTTTTCTGGCGACTTCCATCATGCCGCTGGAAAAGGTCACGCCGGCCAGAATGCCCAAACTGGCAATAATCATAATCACATGATAAGAGGCCACTTTCGAACCGATTGATGAGTTTAGAAAATTGGACGCATCATTGGATACACCGACGATTAAATCCATTACCGCAAAAATCACCAAGCATATAACCGCAATTAAAAAAAATTCAATTCCCATAATTGATTATCTCTTGTTCTATTTTTAAATAACTGTAATATCTGAATTAAATTAAATTTAGGGGCTGCTCTAAGTTATAATATTAATGAGCTTGTCACATGTTTGTTTTGTTAAATCAAGTAAAATTCATAGTCTCGTAAAAAGTCGAATTCCGACGGCAAAGTATAAAAGTTCACCAATCTTATAAAATTGGCAAGGCGCGCAAACTCTGAGTGATGATTCGTACTTAGCGTACTTTGAAGAAACGAAGAATGCCGCGCAACACAGAATTTGGATTTTTTACGAAGCCGTCAAAATTCATTTGTTGGAAAAGGAAATAAAATGAGCCGTGGTATGGGTTTTTAGAAATAATGTGCCCTGTGAATGCTGACAATTTTATGATGTCGTAAAATACAGTATGATTATCAATGTCAACAACAGCCAGCCCCATAAAATAGTCGCTTTAACGGTTGCTTTTTGGGCCCGGTCCGCCTCCCACCATGTCCGGGGCCTGACTCCCTGAAGAATAAATGTCACCACCCCGGCCAGGTTCACACAGATCAAATTTGCCGCAAACAGCATGAATGCGCCCATTGCCTGAACGAAGTGGCCGGACCCGGCGAGCATTCCAGCCGTTACCAGCGGGGGCATCAGTGCCACGGCAACCATGACGCCAATTAAAGCACCTGAGAATCCGGTGGTAAAGGCAAGAGAACCAGCCGCGCCGGCAGAAAATGCCAGAATAATATCCGATAGGGTGATGGATGTCCGAGATACAATGGCCGGAACGCCGGCATCTATCTGAAAAATTATTCCCACGCAAATGCTGAAAATGATGGCTAAAAGTATTCCAATAGAATTGGTTTTTAACGCATCCTTTCCTAATTGTGTATCACCAAGCGTTGTTGCAAGGGCCAACGCCATATTGGGCGTCAGCAAAGGCGCGATTACCATTGCACCGATGATAATGGCAATATCGTTTCGCATCAGCCCGATGGCTGCAACAATAGAAGAGAGGATGGTCAGGGCAATAAATGTTCTGTTGACGATGATTCCCGCGTTCATGGCCGCATATAATTCTTCCCGACTGACACGGTGTTTGTTATTTATAGATTTTTTTTTCCCGGAAAAATCCGTTTCTTTTTCTTGTTTTGGTTCAGCCTTCGGTCGGGGTAGCACAGCTTCCACCGACATTAGCAAGATGTTGAACCCGGGTGAGTTCCCGAACCGTTGTTGAAAATGATCCATTATATTTTCACAATCTTCTGCCGGGGCAAGTATCTGTAGAATGTTCTGATTCGGCTGAAGCTGGTCCTGCCACATGTTCACCATCTGAATATCTTTCGTCATTCGGGCGATATCGTCCGGTGGGACGACGGGAAATGTTATTTGTATGAGTCGCTGGGGCATAAATGTGAGTTCACATATAACATGTAGCGGAAGGCTTTAGCCTTCCATCAGTGATGGCTTCGTAAAAAATTCAAATTCTTTGTTGCGCTACATCCTTCGCTTCTTCATAGTACGCTAAGTACGAATCATCACTCAGGATTTGCGCGCCTCGCCAGTTTTATGAGATTGGTGGAATTTTTTTCTTTGCCATCGGAATTCGACTTTCAAGCAACTCGTCCATAACTGCTTGAAATAATTAATAAGTTATTTTTCTTAAAGAGTGGTGATTCGTCACCATGAAAAAACTTTTTACGAGTTTGTCATCAGTCAGCTATAAAATTCGGTCTAAAGATTTCCGCTACTTCGTTTGCCCGTATCTATTGAGGGCATCTGTTTAAATCAGTTAACAGCCAGGTAAAAATTTAAAAACTACCTTAGCAGAAATCAAGCATAAAGTAAATTATAAACCGTATAACAAATATGGTTTGCGACGGCTTCTGCTGGTTTCAAGGGGGAATAAGATTTGTCTGAATCTTTTCGGATTCAGCCGGTGCGATTTTATTTTTATGGACAAGGCCGGCGGTGTTTTGATAACATAATGAAAAGTTACGACTTTCTTTTAGACAGAGGCTTTCGTCTGACCTTTGGCTCCAACGATCAGGAGATCAATGCTTTGAATCAGCACGTTACTTTTCAAACCTCAAAACTGTTTTTTGACAAGCGGGACCACCGCCTGCTGGGTATTGTCAACGACATGATATCCGGTGATGCTTCGCAGCGCAATGATCAGCGGCGCTTTTTCCATTATTTCCATCCCCGTGGGATCAAGGAAATGGCGGAATCTAAAGGGCTTCGCATTGCGTATGCGGTTATTCATCTGCTGGCCTCCCTTGAGCGCGGTCAGATTGAAAACCGCTTAAACGCGCTTCGTGCCCTCAGGGATGAAGTCCTGTGCAGTGCGGACCAGGGATTGAAGAAAAACACGGCCCGGGTGTTGCTGGAGATAATGAAGGAACTGGTGCGGGCTCATGGGGATTATGCGCGGCAGCTGAAATTGGCCCGGGATTTTTCTATTGTCGCATCCGGAAAACCCAGAATTGTGCGGGACTATCTGGAACGGTATCATTTGTTGGAAATGCCGGAAGAATGGAACCAGCTCGCCTTTGATGATCATGTGCATGACGCCAATACCAAAGGCCGAAAGTCGGCCACCCACCTGATTATGGATGCGTGGATAAAAGGCATTCGTCGCCTGCGTGTCATTTATTATAATTATATCCGGCCTGAGGCGGCGGCCGAGTTGATGGAAGCCGCTGCCACCATGGGAATTATGGTGCGTATCGGCATTGAATTCTCCGCTTCCTTTTATGGGCGGTTTGCCGAAATTATCTGGGTGCCAAGGGGATTTACCGATTCAAGGGCTTTCCTTCGTTTTCTGGAAGAAGAACCGGTTAAGGCGTTCATGAATAATGGGCGGGCCGTGTCCGATTATCAGCAGGATTATGTGATGGCAATTTTTGATGCGTTTAACGAACATCATCGGCCAGCCATTAACCGGGAACTGGAAATTGACCTGCCCATGCTTGATTCGGAGCGTTTTTACACGTTCGTGGGCCTGGGCCAGGCGTCAATGCTTCATCTGGCGAAATTCATCCATGCCCGGCTGCTGCCGTTTTTAGAGGAAAAGGTCAGCCGGTTGCGGGAACAATATGCAGAAGCGGATGCCGATGAGCAGGAGCGCATAGAGGCGCTGGTCGTCAAAATGAATCTTTTGACGGTGGATACCGTGCATGAAAGATTTTTAAAGCCCGAGCAGAATCTGTCGGCCCCGGATATCAACAAAATCTGTACCATCACACCGATCCCCTTACTGATGCAGCTGTCTCCCTGCGAACTCATCGACCGGCTGGCTGAATTCCATTCAGGATATCGAATTACCCTGAATTTGACTCATTTGAAAGTGGAAGATGTCCTGGAGATGCTCTATGAATGCAATGGACGGATTACCCGGCTTGAAATTTTTAATCTCAAGGATTACGCCGATTGCAAGGTGGATCATATTCCCCCGATTCACCGGCTTCAGCAGAGTCTGAATAACGGTAATGTGATTCAGGTCAAGCAGATGATTCTGGAAATTATTGACCGGATGAAAACGAAAGGGGATCCCATTGCGCGGTCGCGGGTGCCCAAATTTAAAACAATATTGACTGACATTGAAACATTGAAAAATATGTACCGGGTAAAACCATTAAAGCCAAGGGTGGGGAGTGATTCCACCGGTCATATCGATCGGCTTTTCGGAATGGGTCTGGTGGTTATGGATTCTCTGCCTGCCCATGTACAGAAAAAAATTGAAAATGAAGCCGGTTCCGCTCGGCTGATTATTCCATTTCATATTGATACGTCGCTGCGTCGTATTTATTCCTTTGCCCATGGCACAAAAGGCCGGTTTGAAGATTTTTTGCGCGTGATTCGACGAATTCCGGGATTTCGTTTTGCGGGAATTCGTTGTACCCAGGAATGGGTTGCCCATGAAGATTCTACGGATATGGTGGAACATGGAAATATTGTGACGATGGGGGGGCATCACGGGGGCAACACCAACCATTTGGCGCTTATTGCGCCGGATGCTGATCCGGAAAAGGTTCGCTATTCATGGCGTTATGTCCATCCGGTGTTACAGAATATTATAAAGGTCGGTGTCGGGTTTGTTCCGGCATTTTTGACATTTTTGCTGACCCATGACTGGTGGGTATTGACTTATTTTGGGGCATTTATCTGGTTTTCCATCACCGGGTTGCGTAATATTGTACAATCCGTTGTTGGCGGCGGCGGTATCCGGCGTTCGTCGTTGCTGAAATGGAATGATTTTGTCAGCTGGGATCGGCTGTCGGACTCGCTGTTTTATACCGGTTTTTCAGTCCCCCTGCTGGATTATCTGGTCAAAACGGTCCTCCTGCAGCGTGGCATGGGGATTACAACTGCTACCAATCCGGTATTGCTCTATGCCATTATGGCCCTGGTCAATGGGATTTACCTGACCAGTCACAACCTGTTTCGGGGACTGCCGAAAAAAGCCGCATATGGGAATTTTTTTCGCAGCGTACTTTCCATTCCTGTGGCATTCACGTTTAACGCGATGATTGGCGGGTTGCTGGGTATTTTTGGGGCGGTTAATGCTGCCGGTATCCTTCAAAGCTGGGCAGCGATTATTTCAAAGGCGGCTTCGGATTGTGTGGCCGGTTTTATCGAGGGGTCCGTGGATCGGACGAAGAATGTCAAAAATCGGTTAAAGGATTATCGGCAGAAGATGAATCAGTTCCAGGACTGTTATGCCCGCCTGGAAATTCTGTTTCCGGAAACCGATGTCTATGATCTCCTTGATCAGCCAAAGGCATGGCTTGCGGCGGCAGACCAGGAGGCCCAAGACCAGATCATGGTGTTAATTATCAACGCGTTGGATTTGCTTTATCTCTGGATGTATCAGCCCCGGGCCCGGACAGCCTTTTTAAATCTGTTGTGCCGGATGGAAGAGGATGAACGTCGCATCCTGATCAAGGCTCAGTCGATTTTAAAGATGGAGCGGCAAATCAGCCAGCTGTTTATTGACGGCATTGCCGGCCGCAATTTTTCAAAGCCGTTGGCATTTTATTTAAATCGTTCAAAGGGATATATAAAAGCCATTAATAAGCTGGACAGTTGTGTGTGATGATATTTTAGCATTTCGCATGTGCCCGGTGTCATACAGATCATCAATACATGTATGAGATGGTGGGCTTTTATCAATCCTTTGGAAAATCAAATTCTGATCGGCTATAACGCTGATACATCTTCAATGGTTGCATGATTTTTTAAAAAAACTTCCAGCTGGGCAGCTTGCCCACTGTCCAATTCCCCAAATTGAATACCGACCCGGCTTTTAACAAATGCTGTGAAAGGGTTTTTGCTGTCAAAATGAAATTCTGAAATTTTTTTTGACGGAACACCTTTCAGGTAAAAAATTCGACCGGTTACAAAAATATCCGTATCAAATGATTCTGGCATATGTTCCGCATTTTCAATAGTGATCAGAGAAATCCCGCTGCTGCTGATATTTTTGATTTTACATAAAATTTTAGACTCATTGGTAATAAAGCCAAATGAATCTTCGCATACCTTGAATCGTTTACTGGTTCTTCGATCAATACGCCTTCCCATGATCATGACCTCCGCTTTATAAAAATCATGATTGATGCTGACACAAACGGTCAATCGGATTATTTTTGAATCCGATCGGAAAAAATCAAAAGACTTTGTATATTTGTTTGGCCCATGAAATTTTATTTTTTTAACTCTATATAATATAATGCATACTAACCCAAATATCAACTTAAACTTACATTTTGTTGACTTTTATGATAAAACGATTTAATTTTCAATTATCTGCTCATTTTTTGGAACTATTAATGGTTTATTTTTTTTATAAATAATTTGATTTTTTAATATTTATTTTATTTTAATTTTTAATTTATCTGCTCAATAATATAAACATTTATGGGAATATGATGCCTCAAAAAATTTTAGAGATACTTTCTTATGGTCCAGCCACAACCAGCACTTTAGCTGCTGGTACTGGCATGGCAAGGCAGACCGTTAACAGAAAACTAAGAGCTTTAAATGACGCTGTTATTAAATTCGATAAGGTTAGACCACCACTATATTATGCCGTCACACAAGCCTTTGGGGCAGGTAATAAAATCCCTCTTGCTGCTGTAGATCCACACGGCAATACCAATCTTTGGGGTCTTTTACGACCACTTGCGCACGGAGGTTTTTATCTGGAAACCACTTCGATGGCCCCAAAGGTTTTAAAGGGAGATAAAGAGAATGGATTGTATGACGGTTTGCCGTACTTTCTTTACGATATGAGGCCGCAAGGTTTTATTGGACGGCAGATTGCAAGAGACTTGAATGCTCAATCAGACACATTCCCCCCAGACCCACGCGACTGGAGCCAGGAACAAATAGGGAAATATCTTATTGCAAACGGTGATGACCTGCCAGGAAATCTGAAAATAGGGAGAATGGCACTTGACCGCGTAAGAAGACCACCACAAAAATCAAGGCATGAAGATTATCCTGAACTTGCTGACAAGGCGGTAGCGGGAGAAGTCCATGGGTCTTCTGCTGGTGGGGAACAGGCTAAATTTGCCACATATTCAAGAGAACGAGATGCGCATGTAATTGTAAAATTTTCTCCAAAAGGAGATAGCGAGTTAGCCAACCGGTGGAGAGACATCCTTGTTACTGAATATATAGCATCTGACGTCTTGCATGATAATAACATTCCTGCCGCTGAATTACAAATTTTTGAAGAGGGCGATAGGCTCTTTCTTGAATCTCTTAGGTTTGATAGGGCTGGTGAATACGGGCGTTTGCCTTTAATCTCAATGCATGCAATTGACAGCGAATTTTCAGGTATTGGGAGTGGGTGGTTAAATGCTGCAACAAAATTGAGCGAACGAGGATTAATCACTTGGCAACATTTATGCGATATAGCAGTATATTGGGGATTTGGTAAATTGATCAATAACACCGATATGCATCTTGGCAATATTAGCTTTTCGATTGATGGCTCAGGCTTCAGCCTTGCCCCAGTTTACGATATGTGCTCAATGGGGTTTTCGCCTCAAAGTTCAGGCGAAATCCCACCACTAACTTTTTCTTTACCAGGCATTGATGGCCCACTTAGCTTTATAAATCATTCGATTCCTATGATCAAGGAAATGGCAGGAGCGTTCTGGCGTAAACTGGAAGAAAGTAAATTTATATCTGACGACTTAAAACTTTTTCTTAAGCAAGACACCCCCTTGAATAATTTCAAAGCCGGAAGGTAATATTCAGATTTTTGCATCGGAGATAGGGGTCGGAGATAGGGGGCAGATCTTTAGTGCGGCCGGGCAAGGTCGTGTAATCCAGCGGGTGGGAAGCCCGTCCC